>NZ_JBFBBQ010000112.1:0-26711 GCF_040682775.1 Amycolatopsis sp. NPDC051106
CCTTCGGTGCGTTCAACGCACCCAAGGCGGCCTTCGGTGCGTTGAACGCAACCAAGGCCACATTGGGGCGCTTGGGTCAGGCAGCCGGGACCGAGGTTCGTGCCGGTGGGCGAGCGACGGTCGGCCGATGGAGGAGTCAGGACGTCTGACGTCCCGAATCTTCCATTGGTGAAAGAACTGCCGAAGCCGATCGCTGTTGTTGGGATGAACGGCTTCGTGGTCGGCGAGTTGCAGGTCCTGCTGATGCTCGGCTGATTTGCATTCGCACCGCCAAAGCATCACTTTCCCTAGGAAAGATGCGTCTGAAGGACCCCTGGACGCATCTTTCCTAGGGAAAGTGACGTCCTTAAGCCGCCGCGACGAGGTCTGGGGCCGGGTCCACTGCCCGGACGCGCGTGCGGCGGTCGCGCTGCCAGGCGATCACCCGGCAGACCACGTAGATCAAGAACGAAATCGCCGTCACGAACGCGCTCACCGGCAGCCCCGGCGCCAGCGACAGCACGATCCCGCCGATCGCCGCCACCTCGGCGAAGACCACCGACAGCACCGTCGCCTTCCAAGGCGACGCCGTCACCCGAGCAGCCGCCGCGGCGGGCGTCACCATCAGCGCCACCACCAGCAGCGAGCCGACCACCTTCACGCTCAACGCGGTCGAAACGCCCACCAGCAGCGCGAACACCACGGTCAGCGTCTTCACCGGCACCCCGCGCGCCACGGCCACGTTCCGGTCCACCGAAGCGAACAGCAGCGGCCGGTAGACCAGCGCCAGCACCGCCAGCACCACCACCGACGACACCACGAACAACGTCAGGTTCGTCGAATCGATCGTGATGATCTGGCCGGTCAGGATCCCGAACTTGTTCCCGGACCGTCCTTTGTAGAACGACAGGAACAGCACACCCATCCCGAGCCCGAAGGAAAGGATCACGCCGATCACCGAGTCGCGGTCCGCGTCACGCGCGCCGAGGATCCCCAGCAGCAGCGCCGCCACCACCGCGCCGATCAGCGCGCCGTACTCCACGCCGATGCCGAGCAGCAACGCCGCCGCGCCGCCGGTGAACGCCAGCTCGGACGTCCCGTGCACCGCGAACGACATCCGCCGCATCACGATCAGCGGGCCCAGCACGCCCGCCACCAGGCCGAGGATGAGAGCCGCCAGCAAAGCGGTCTGGACGCCGGGCAGCTCGGTGATCAGCTCCCACGTCTTGCCGAAGTCGAACAGATCCAAGACTCAGCCCACTTGCTCTTCGACGTCGTGTTCGTGGTGGTGCGGCTCTTCCTCGCACAACGCGCTCTGCGCGCCCGCGATGTGGATCTGGCCGCCGACCTTCAGCACCTCGACGCGGGTGCCGTACAGCTCCGACAGCGTCTCGGTGGTCATGACCTCGTCCGGCTTGCCGATCCGGAACGAGCCGTTGACCAGGTAGAGCACCCGGTCGACGAACGGCAGCACCGGGTTGATCTCGTGCGTCACGAACAGCACCGCGGTGCCGGCCGTGCGCCGCCGGGAGTCGATCAGCTCGCTGATCGCGCGCTGGTGCGCCAGGTCCAGGGACAGCAGCGGCTCGTCGCAGAGCAGCACCTCGGGGTCGCCGACCAGGGCCTGCGCCACCCGCAGCCGCTGCTGCTCGCCGCCGGACAGGCGTCCGACCGGCTGCTTCGCGTACCGGGTCGCGCCCACCGCTTCGATGGCTTCGGAAACCCGGCGGCGGCGTGCTGCCATGCCGAACAGGCCCGGCCCCCAGCGGTGGCCGTCGAGCCCCAGCCCGACCAGGTCGACGCCGCGCAGCGTCAGCGATTCGTCGATCGCGCGCTGCTGCGGGATGTAGCCGACCTTGCGGTTCGCGCCACCCGGCCGGCCGCCGGCGATCTCGACCGCGCCCGCCGACAGGTCCTGCATGCCGAGCAGCGCCTTGAGGAGGCTGCTCTTGCCGGAGCCGTTCGGGCCGAGCACGGCGAGGAACTCGCCCGGCTCGACGACGAGGTCCAGCCCCGACCAGAGGGTCCGGGGACCGAACGCGAGCCCCGCCCCGCGGACCCGGACCGCGGGGCGCACGTCGTCGGAGACGGACACGGAGACAGGAGGCATGGCTACTTCAACGCTCCTGCCAGCGCTTCGACTTCCCCGGTCATCCAGCCAATGTAGTCCGTCACACCCTGCGGCAGCGTCTCGGTCACGTCGACGACACCGATCCCGGCGGTCTTCGCCTGCGCCACGACGTCCTGGGTGAGCGGCGTGACGGTCTGGGCGTTGTTGATCAGCGCCTTGACCTGCTTGGTGGCGATGAGCTGCTTGTACTCGTTCACCGCGCCGGCCGGGACGTCCGTGTCGTTCTCCACGGCGTCCGAGAAGGCCTTCGGCGTCGCGTCCGTCAGCTTCGCGCTCTCGAGTAGGTAGTGCGCCACCGGCTCGGTGACGACGACCTTGGTGCCCGGGTGCGAAGCGCCCAGCTCGCCGAGCCGCTTCTCCAGCGCGTCGACCTTCGCCTTGAAGGCCGTCGCGTTGTCCGTGAACACCTGCTTCGACGCGGGCTGGAGCTCCCCGAGCTGCGCCGCGAGCTGGTCGGCGACCTTGTCGACACCCGGCAGGTCGTACCAGACGTGCTCGTTCTCGTCGCCGGTCGCGGCGATGTCGTAGGCGACGAGCTTCTTCGCGTCACCGGCCTGCGCGGTGAGCTTGTCGAAGAACTCGTCGTAGCCGCCGCCGTTGGACAGCAGCAGCTTCGCGTCCTTCGCCGCCAGCGCGTCGTCAGCCGTCGTCTCGTAGGAGTGCGGGTCGGCCGACGGGTCGTGGATGATCGACTTGACCTCGACCTTGTCGCCGCCGACGGCGCTCACGACGCTGCCCCAGACGTCCGTCGAGGCGACGACCTTGACCTTGTCGGACCCGCCGGACTGCCCGCCGCCGTCGGAGCCGGAGGTTCCGCCCGAGCACGCGGCCAGGGCGAGCACGGACAGGGCCGAAGCGGCGGCGAGCACGCTCCTGGTGCGACGGGAACTCATCGAAGACTCTCCTGGATCGAGACCGTAACGCTAATGGAAACCGTTGTCAGATTCACCTTACCCCATCCGGATGACATCCTGGCCATCCGTTCGTGTTTTGGTGTATGCGTCTTCGCGCATGCGGATCGAGACATCGACCACCCGGGGTGTCTCTTCATGAATTCGATCTGAACCGTTACGGTTTGCTGATGGGACGTCCTATTCGCACCCGGAGGCAAGCGACGCTGGCGTCGCTCGCGGCGGAGCTCGGTGTGTCCAGGACCACGGTGTCCAACGCCTACAACCGGCCGGACCAGCTGTCCCCCGAACTGCGCCGCCGCGTCCTCGAGACCGCGCGCCGCCTCGGCTACCCCGGTCCCGACCCGGTCGCCCGCTCCCTGCGCACCCGCCGGGCCGGCGCGGTCGGGCTGCTGCTCACCGAGAACCTCTCCTACGCCTTCCGCGACCCCGCCGCCGTCGGCGTGCTCGAGGGACTGGCCCTGGCCTGCGAAGACGCCGGTGTCGGCCTCCACCTGGTGCCGGCGAGCCCGGGCCGTGAGGACGTCGCCGCGGTGCACCGCGCGGGCGTCGACGGCTTCGTCGTCTACTCCGTGCCCGACGACGACCCGAGCCTGGCCGCCGTGCTGGAACGCCCGGTGCCGACGGTGATCATCGACCAGCCGAGCATCGAGGGGATCGACCGCGTCGGGCCGGACGACGCGGCGGCGGTCGGCAAGATCGCCGAGCACCTGGTCGGCCTCGGCCACCGGCAGGTCGGCGTCATCTGCATGCGGCTCGCTCGCGAGCGCAACGACGACTTCGTCTCCCCGGCACGCCAGAGCGGCGCGCACTTCCACGTCCAGCGCACCCGGCTCGAAGCGCTCGCCGTGGCGTTCTCCGCGGCCGGCGTCGACTGGGCGGGCGTCCCGGTGATCGAGCGCTTCGACCACACGGTGGACGACGGCGCATCCGCCGCGCGCCAGCTGCTGGACGCGTACCCGCAGATCACGGCCGTGATCTGCACCTCGGACATCCTCGCGCTCGGCGCCATGGCCGAGGCCGAGCGGCGAGGGCTGCGGGTACCGCAGGACCTGACCGTCACCGGTTTCGACGGCATCGCCGAGGCCGAGCGGATCGGCCTCACCACGGTGCACCAGCCGGTGCTCGAGAAGGGCAAGGTGGCCGGCCGGCTGCTGCTCGGCTCGGCCGAGCGGAGCGCGCCGAAGGTGATCACGCTGCCGACCGAGCTGCGCGTCGGGCGGACGTCGGGACCCCCTAGAACGGTCGAGGAGCCCTGGTTCGGGGGCTGACCCGTGACATAGCTCGTAGTGCATTGCCCATCGGGGTACTCACCAGGTGAAATGGAGTGGCACGCCCGCGCCGCGGGGCCACTGGCCGGAAGGTGACCGATGACCTCGATCGACGTTCTGCTCAAGCGCAACCAGGAACTCGGCGAGGTGACGCCGGGCGACCGGTCCTCGCCCAAGCCGTCACTGCAGGTGGCCATCCTGACCTGCATGGACGCCCGGATCCGGGTGTTCGAGCTGTTCGGCCTACTGCAGGGTGAGTCGCACGTCCTGCGCAACGCGGGCGGCGTGGTGACCGACGACATGATCCGCTCGCTGGCCCTTTCGCAGCGCAAGCTGGGCACGCGCGAGGTGCTGATCGTCCAGCACACGGAGTGCGGCCTGTCGATGGTCACCGAGGACGACTTCAAGGACGAGCTGGAAAGCGACACCGGCCTGCGCCCGACCTGGTCGGTGGAGGCGTTCCGCAACGTCGAGAACAGCGTCCGGACGTCGGTGGAGCGGGTGCGGCGCAGCGCGTACCTGCCGCACACGGAGAACGTCCGCGGCTTCGTCTACGACGTCAAGACCGGGAAGCTCACCGAGGTCGAGTAGCCTCCGTTCAGATGTCGTCACCATCTGAACGGGGATCTCGTGCGCGTCCTCTTCGCCGGGCTCGCGTCGGCCGGTCACACCTACCCGATGGTCCCGCTCGCGGTCGCGGCGCGGGACATCGGGCACGAAGTGCACTTCGCCGCCGGTGAGCACGTCCACTCGCCGTTGCGCCGGCTCGGGCTGAACCCGTTCCGGCCCGCGGACTCGTTCTACGAGATCTACGCCGAGGACATCGAGCCGGAGCTGAAGCGGCTCCGGCCCGATCTCGTCGTGCACGGGTGGGGCGTCCCGGAGGTGGGCGTCGCCGCGCGGCGCGCCGGGATTCCCGCGCTGTGGCACGGCTTCGGGCGGATGTTCCCCGACGAGATCGGGCTCGAGCGCCCGGACGGCGGGACGCACCTGGACATCTGCCCGCCGTCCCTGCAGGACGCGGGTTTCCTCGCGACCGCCGAGCGGATCGCGCTGCGCCCAGTGCCCTTCGCCGAGCCAGGCGACTTCCGGGGGCCGCTGATCTACCTGACGCTCGGCACCGCGTTCGGCACCCCGGAGGTGCTCACGACGGCGATCGAGGGGCTGGCCGCGCTCGGCACGCACGTCGTGGTGGCCACCGGCGGGGCGGCCCTCGGGCCGCAGCCGGCCCACGTGACGGCCCGGGCCTGGGTACCGCAGGCGGCCGCCATCTCGCAGGCGGACCTGGTCGTGCACCACGGCGGCAGCGGCACCACCCTCGGTGCACTCGCCGCCGGCGTCCCGCAGCTGGTCCTGCCCCAGGGCGCCGACCAGTTCGCCAACGCCGAAGCGCTCTGCGCCGCCGGTGCCGCACTGCGGCTCCTGCCCGGCGAACTGACCGCGGATGCCGTCACCGAGCAGGCCCGCAAGGCGTCCTCCTGCCGAGACGCGGCCCGCGCGATCGCCGAGGAGATCGCCGCGATGCCGTCGCCGGACGAGGTCGCCCGAGAGCTGCCGAAGTACGCGAAGTAGCCTGCCCGGCGTGGCTGTGGACGCTGACGTACTGCTCGACTGGTTCTCCGCGCACGGCCGGGACCTGCCCTGGCGCGAGCCGGACTGCTCGGCGTGGGGCGTGCTGGTCAGCGAGATCATGCTGCAGCAGACGCCGGTCGCCCGCGTGCAGCCGATCTGGCACGAATGGATGGCCCGCTGGCCGGTGCCGTCCGCGCTCGCCGCGTCGTCGCCGGGCGAGGTCGTGCGGGCCTGGGGCAAGCTCGGCTACCCGCGGCGCGCGCTGCGGCTCCACGAGGCCGCCGGGGTGATCGCACGGGACCACGGCGACGTCGTTCCGTCCGATGTGGACACCCTGCTCGCGCTGCCCGGGATCGGCGCCTACACCGCGCGCGCCGTCGCCGCGTTCGCCTACGGGCGGCGGGCGCCGGTCGTCGACACGAACGTGCGGCGCGTCGTCGCGCGGGCCGTGCACGGGGCCGGGGACGCCGGGCCCGCGTCGAACACCCGGGACATGAACGACGTCGAGGCCCTGCTCCCGGCCGAAGACGAGCCGGCCGCCCGGTTTTCCGCGGCGATCATGGAGCTCGGGGCGCTGATCTGCACGGCCCGGAGCCCGCGCTGCGCGGACTGCCCGGTCTACGACGAGTGCGCGTGGCAGCTCGCCGGCCGCCCGGAGTACGCCGGCCCGGCCAAGCCGGTGCAGAAGTTCGCCGGCACCGACCGGCAGGTCCGCGGCCTGCTGCTGGACGTCCTGCGCGGCTCGGAAGGCCCGGTGGAGAAGACCCGCCTCGACCTGGTGTGGCACGACGGCGGGCAGCGCGACCGCTGCCTGGACTCCCTGCTCGCCGACGGCCTGCTCGAACAGACCAGCGGCGGGCTCTTCGCACTGCCGGGCGAACACTAACGCGCTACGACCAAAGTTGGTCAATAGTTGTCATCGACGCGATGCGGGGTTACCTTTCCCGCATGGTCACTGTTGACCGCCGGACCCTGTTCAAAGCGGGCATGACCGCGACCGCGGCCGGCGCACTGGGGATGACGACCACGGGGACGGCCTCGGCGGCCGTGCCGACACCGACGATCCACTCCACCTCCGAGTGGGGCGCGCGGGCCGCCACCGGCCCGATCGTCGTCGAGAACCACAAACCGACCTACATCGTCGTGCACCACGCGGTCGACCCGCCGATGAACAACGACTTCTCGCTGGCGCGCGCGTTCTACGTCTCGCGGTTCATCCAGAACCTGCACATGGACAAGAACGGCTGGATCGACAGCGGCCAGCAGTTCACGAACAGCCGCGGCGGGTTCGTCACCGAAGGCAGGCACCGCAGCCTGGAGATCCTGCGCGGCGGCACACAGCACGTGCAGGGCGCGAACGTCGGGAACCACAACAGCGAGGTCATCGGCATCGAGAACGAGGGCCTGTACAGCACGGTGGACGTGCCGCAGGCGCTGTGGAACTCACTGGTCTCGCTCGTCGCCTACATCGCGCACCAGTACGGCATCGCGCCCGAGTTCATCAAGGGCCACCGCGACTTCAACTCGACCGAGTGCCCCGGCCAGGTGCTCTACAACCGGCTGCCGGAGCTGCGGACGGCGGTGGGCCGCGTCCTCGGCGTCCAGGTGGCGCGGTCGGAGGCCGAGTGGCCGCTGCTGAAGCCGGGGGACACGGGCCGTCAGGTCCAGCTCGCGCAGCAGTTCCTGCGCGCGTCCGGCTTCGGCGTGCCGACCGACGGGGTGTTCGGAAAGTCCACAAAGGACGCGGTGGCCGCCTTGTCCGTTCAGGCCGGGCTGCCACGCCACACGTGCACCGCGGCGAAGGCGTCCGACGAGACCGGCTTCCTCGGCGCGGACGTCTGGCCCCTGATCGTCCCTGCCGGCCGCTCCACCGCAGCCTGGCGATCCGACCTTTCCCAAATCTAGCGTCCCCCATGTGGGTGCTAAAACCGCCACTTTCCCCGAGAAAGTTGCGGCTTCAGCGCAGGAAGACGTCGGACAGGAAGGCTTCGACGGCGCCTCGGTAGGTCTCCGGGGCTTCGTCGTGGGGCAGGTGGGCCGAGCCCGGCACCACCAGGTGCTTCGCGCCGGCGACCCGGGACGCGACGAGCGCCTGCTGGCCGGGCGGCATCGCCGTGTGCTCGCCCTCGATCAGCAGCAACGGACAACGGATCTTGTCGACCGTGGGCCAGTAGTCGACGCGACCCCATTCCGCGGCGATCACGTACAGGTCCTCGAGGTCGGCGACCAGGTGAAACCCGTCGGAACGCTCCTCGACGCAGTCGGCGAAGTACTCGCCCGCGTCGCCGAAGAACTCACGGACGTGCTCCAGGGACTTGAACGGCACCGGCCAGCTCTCGAAGTACCCGCGCCACGTCTCGACGGTCCGGCCGCGCTGGTCGGGCGCGAAGTCCTCGGACACGACCGCGCGCACCAGCTCCGGGTACTTCGCGGCGGTCGTCCACGCGTGGAGGCCGCCCATCGAATGCCCGATGAGCACGGCCGGGCCGGCGTCCAGGGTCCGCAGCGCGTCGGCGACGTCGTCGGTGAACCGCTCGGTCGTCCAGGGGCCGACACGCGGGGCGCTGCCGTGGCCGCGCGCGTCGAGGCCGTACACCGCGCCGTAGGGCCGGAGCCACTCCGCGACACGCCGCCACGTCCGCGCGCGACCCATCAGACCGTGGAGCAGAACGATCGGCACGCCGGTGCCGCCGAAACAGAGCACGCGGTCACCTAACCACAAAACCGCTGGTGCGGAACGTGACCGAACGATCGCGGAGCATGACCTAGGCTGGGGCGTATGCGCCGCCGACTCGCCGCCCTCGCCTTCTGCGCCGCGGTGATCGTCGCCGCGGCCTGCGGCGGTGACGCCGTCACGGCACCCCTCCCGCTGAAACAACCGGCACCCGACATGCACCCCGCGCCGGGCGCGGCCGGAGCCGGTGATCCGTATTACCCGGACGACGGCAACGGCGGCTACGACGCCCTGAACTACCACGTCGACGCGACCTACGACCCGCTGAGCGGCCACCTCGACGGCGACACGACGGTCACCGCGAAGGCCACCCAGGACCTGAGCCGGTTCGACCTCGACCTGCGCGGGCTCGACGTCCACAGCGTCGAGGTCGACGGGCAGCCGGCGCACTTCACCCGTGAGAAGGCGTTCGAGCTGGTCGTCACGCCGCCGGCACCGATCCGCGCCGGGACGACGTTCCGCACCCGCGTCCGCTACGGCGGCGACCCGGCGAAGACGCCCCACGACGGCGGCAGCGAGAACGGCTGGCAGCACTCGGCCGACGGCGGCGCGTACATGGTCGGCGAGCCGCACTCGGCGGCGTTCTGGTACCCCGTGAACGAGACCCCGCGCGACAAGGCGTCCTTCACGCTCACCTCGCACGTCCCGGCCGGCTGGACGGTGATCTCGAACGGCCGGGAGGGCCCGCCGGGGACGTGGACCGAGCCCAACCCGGTGGCGAGCTACCTGACGACGATCGCGATCGGCAAGTTCGCTGTCGACAGGTCGACGTTGCCGGACGGCACTCCGGTCGTCACCGCGTACGCGCCCGGCACCGAGGACCGCCGCGCGATCGGCGGCCGCCTGCCCGAGGTGCTCGGCTTCCTGAGCGGCAAGTTCGGGCCGTACCCGCAGTCGGCGGCGGGCGGGATCTTCCTGGACGAGGACGTCCGCTTCTCGCTGGAGACGCAGACCCGGCCGACGTACGCGAAGTGGGCCGACCTACCCACGCTGGTGCACGAGAACGCCCACGAGTGGTTCGGCGACTCGGTGTCGCTGAAGAACTGGTCCGACATCTGCCTGAACGAGTGTTTCGCGTCGTATTCGCAGTGGCTGTGGGCCGAGCGCGAGGGCCAGAGCCTCGACGACCGCTACCGCGCGGCGATCGAGATCACCCGCGGCAGCACGGACTTCTGGGCGCAGAAGCTGGTCGGCATGGGCCAGGGCCACGAGTTCGAGGGCGTGTACAACAAGGGCATCCTGGCGCTGCACGCGTTGCGCCGCCGCATCGGCGACCCGGCGTTCAACCGCCTCCTGCACGACTGGCCATCCCGCTACCGCCACGGCAACGCGTCGTGGTCCGACTTCGAGACGATGACGACGCAGGTCAGCGGCCAGAACCTGCGGTCGTTCTTCGACGAGTGGTTCCGCGGCACGAAGCTCCCGGCGGACGCGGACCTCTTCCCGGGCTCACTGCGCAGCTGAACGGGCCTTCTCCCGCCGTCGCGAAGTCGCCATGATGGACCGATGGCCGACGACGAGCTGGCGTGCCCGCACTGCGGCCCCACCGGGGAACCGGACGCGTGAGGCCCGGCGGCTGCGGTCGCCGTGGTTCTCCGGCCTGTTCTACCTGACCGTCGTGGTCGTGGTGGTCGCCCTGCTGCTGGTCGCGGGCCGCGTCCTCGCGCTCTGGGCCCTTCCGGTCGTGGTCGTCGGCGCCGTGCTCCTGGTCACCGTCGTCGGCGCGTTCCAGCTGCGTGCCGACGACCGGCTCGCCGAGCGGAACTTCGTCAAGCTCATGGGCGACGTCGTGCGGCGGCTGCCGCTGCTCTTCACGCGGGCCCGCGCGGACCGGCAGGATGACCAGAGCGGCTGAATCCGTACGCTGGACGGCATGAGTGTCGTGAAGATCAACGCGATCGAGGTTCCCGAAGGCGCCGGCCCCGAGCTGGAGAAGCGGTTCGCCGCCCGGATGCACTCCGTCGACCAGCAGCCCGGGTTCCTCGGGTTCGAGCTGCTGCGCCCGGTTTCCGGCGAGACGCGCTATTTCGTCTACACGAAGTGGGAGACGGAAGAGGCCTACCAGGCGTGGGCCAAGGGCGGCCCGGCCGCGGCGGCGCACTCGGGTGAGCGGGCCAAGCCCGTGTCCACCGGGGCGAACCTGCTGGAGTTCGAGGTCGTCCTCGGTTCGCAGCCGGGTGAGTGACGCTCTCGGCCGGGCCGCGGAGCTGCTGGACGGCGCCGGCGCGCTGCTGATCTGCGCCGGCGCCGGGATGGGCGTCGACTCCGGGCTGCCGGACTTCCGCGGCGGCGAAGGCTTCTGGCGCGCGTACCCGCCGTACGCCCGGCTCGGGCTGCGGTTCGAGGAGCTGGCCGACCCGCGCCACTTCGCCGACGACCCCGAGCTGGCCTGGGGTTTCTACGGCCACCGGCTGAACCTGTACCGGAAGACCGTGCCGCACGACGGTTTCCGGCTGCTGCAAGGCTTCACCCCATCCGTACGCGTCTTCACGTCCAATGTGGATGGTCAGTTCCAGGAGGCGGGCTTCGAGCACGTCGCCGAGGCGCACGGCTCGATCCACCACCTGCAGTGCCTTTCCGGGTGCACATCGGACATCTGGCCCGCCGACGTCGAAGTCGCCATCGACGAAGAGGCGATGCGCGCGGTGCCGCCGCTGCCGTCGTGCCCGCGGTGCGGCGGGCTCGCCCGGCCCAACATCCTGATGTTCGGGGACTTCGACTGGGTCCCGGACCGCAGCCAGGCCCAGCTCGACGAGCTGACGGCGTGGCGCCGCACCGCGCGTGACCTCGTGGTGGTGGAGCTGGGTGCGGGCCAGGCGGTCCCGACGGTCCGCCGCTACAGCGAACTGGCGAGCGCGGCGACCGGCGCGCTGATCCGCATCAACCCGCGTGAGCCGGAGATCCGCCACGGCCGGGGCGTCTCGATCGCGGCCGGGGCACTGGAAACGCTGCGGGCCCTCGTGAGCGGGAAACAGGGTTAGAGCGAACAGGCATTCGGGGACCTACTGCCCGTTGGATCAGGCCTTGAGGCCAGTTCGGCTCGCCCGAACCCTGTTCCCACTCACGACCGGCGTCACGGCAGGCGGACTTCGGCGAACACCGCCCGGTGGTCGCTGCCCGCGACGTCGAACACCCGGTAGTCCTGGACCGCCGCCCGGTTGTCGACCACCACGTGGTCGATCGTCACCACCGGCGACGACGACGGCCACGTCGGCGCCAGCCCCGAGCCGCGTTCCTCCGCCGCGTCGTTGTAGCCGCGGGACAGCACCGTCCGGAACGCCGCGTGGTCCAGCGTCGCGTTGAAGTCGCCCGCCAGGATGCGCAGGCCGTGCTCGCCGGCCGCACGGGAAAGGTCCTTGATCTCGCGTTCCCACTGCGGGGTGTCGACGTCCGGGGAGATCGGGTGGACGGCGACGATCTCGGCCACCACGCCGTCGCCGAGGTCGGCCTGCGCACCCGGCTGCTTGGCCGCCGAGTCACCCGTCAGGTTGACCTCCTTCAGCGGGAAGCGCGACACGATCCCCGAGCCGAACGCGCCGGGCGCCGGATGCAGCACCCGGTACGGCAGAGCCTCGAACAGCCCGGCCGCGGTGAGCCCGTCGACCGCGCGGGGCGTCAGCTCGACCAGGTTCAGCACGTCGATCCGCTGCTCGCGCACCAGGTCGACGACGGCTTTCGGGTCCGCCTGGCCGTAGAGGAGGTTCGAGGCGAGCACGCGCAGTGTCTTGCCGTGCACTTCGCGTTGCTCGCTCGCCGACAGCCGCGGCAGCACCAAAACGGCCAGCACGATGGCCAGCACCAGCGCGGTCCCGCCGACCCACCAGCGCCGCAGCGCCAACGCCAGCCCGCCGAGCAGCACGCTCGCGGCCGCCACGTACGGCGTGAGCGACAACGCGACGAGGGTGTACCAGCCGCCGTCGTAGCCGATCAGGCGCAGCGCGACCAGGGCCGCCAGCGGCACCAGCGGTACCACCAGCAGGGCCGTGACCAGCGGATACTTCCGCCGGACCCGCGTCTCTTCCGCAACGGTCATGTGCCGAGTATGCCGAGACCGCGGCGGCCCGGCCCCGGCGCCGGCAACTCCTCCACAAGATCTCCACCACCGGCTGCCAGCGGCTGCCAGCGCGCTGTGCGCGGCCTGCCAGCGCCGGCCGACACAGTGAAGCCAACAGCGACAGTGAAGGAGGAACGCCCATGTCGCACGCGATCCAGGCCGAGGGCCTGGTCAAACACTTCGGGGACACCAAGGCGCTCGACGGGGTGGACCTCGAGGTCCCGTTCGGGCAGGTCGTGGGGGTGCTCGGGCCGAACGGCGCGGGCAAGACGACCGCCGTCCGCATCCTGGCGACGCTGATGAAACCGGACGCCGGCAGAGCGACCGTCGGCGGCTTCGACGTCGTCACCGACCCCGTGCGGGTCCGCAGCCTGATCGGGCTGACCGGGCAGTACGCGTCGGTCGACGAGGACCTCAACGGCATCGAAAACCTCGTCCTCATCGGACGGTTGTACGGCCACTCCCGCGCCCAGTCCAAGGCCCGCGCCGTCGAGCTGGTCGAGCGGTTCGAGCTGACCAAGGCGGCCAAGCGGCCGGTCCGGACCTACTCGGGCGGCATGCGGCGGCGGATCGACCTGGCGGCCAGCCTCGTCGGCCGACCCGAGGTGCTCTACCTCGACGAGCCGACCACCGGGCTCGACCCGCACGCCCGCAACGAGGTCTGGGACGTCGTCCGCGGCCTGGTCGCCGAGGGCGCGACGGTGCTGCTGACCACGCAGTACCTGGAGGAGGCCGACCAGCTGGCCGACAAGATCACCGTGTTCGACCACGGCCGCGTCGTCGCCGACGGCCGCGCCGACGAGCTCAAGCGCCGCGTCGGCGGGCAGACGCTGCAGGTCCGGCCGACCCAGCTGTCCGACATGGACGCCGTCAACCGGATCCTCGGCGACCTCACCGGCGTGCACCCGACCCGCGACAACGCGACCGGGCTGCTCACCGCGCCGGTCAACGACCCGGTGCTGCTGTCCACCCTGGTCCGCAAGCTGGACGAAGCGGGGATCACCGCGGACGAGCTGGCGCTGCGGCTGCCCAGCCTCGACGAGGTGTTCCTCGCCCTCACCGGACATGCGGCCGAAGAGTCCACCGAGGACACCACCCGCGATCTCGAAGGGAGCCTGGCATGACGACGCTGGCGCTCGACCGCCCGGCCCCGCCGCGGCACATCAGCCCCGCCAAGGGACTCGGCCACGCGCTTTCGCTGGCCTGGCGCGGCATCCTGAAGATCCGCAAGAACCCCGAGCAGCTCGCCGACGTCACCCTGATGCCGATCATCTTCCTGGTGATGTTCGTGTACCTGTTCGGGGGCGCGCTGTCCGGCTCGACCGACGCGTACCTGCAGATGGTCGTGCCCGGCATCATCGTGATGAACATCCTGCAGGCCTGCCTCTCGGTCGGCACGAACCTCAACACCGACATCACCAAGGGTGTCTTCGACCGGTTCCGCAGCATGCCGATCGCCCGGTCGGCCCCGCTGATCGGCGCGGTGCTGGCCGACGTCGTCCGGTACGTCGTCTGCCTGGTCGTGCTGATGGTCGTCGCGACGATCATGGGCTACCGAATCGCGACCAGCCCGGGCGAGTTCGCGGTGGCGATCCTGCTCGCGCTGGCGTTCGGGCTCTGCTTCTGCTGGGGCTCGGTGTTCGTCGGCATGGTGATGAAGTCGCCGGGCTCGGCGCAGGCCCTGATGTTCGTCTTCATCATGCCGCTGACGTTCGGCAGCAACGTGTTCGTCCAGACGTCCACGATGCCGGGCTGGCTGCGGGCGTGGGCGGACATCAGCCCGGTCAGCCTGATGGCGGACGCGCTGCGCGGCCTGATGAACGGCGGCGCCGTCGCCGGTCCGCTGGCCGGGGCGCTCGCCTGGATGGCCGGCGCGGTGATCGTGTTCTTCCCGCTGGCCACCTGGGCCTACCGCCGGCGGGTCTGAGAAGGCGCCGACACACGGGGGTGAGTCGCGCCAGGGGGAGCTGAAGGGGACGTCCTCGCGGACGTCCCCTTCAGCCTATTGCCGCGTAGACCTCGGCGATGGCGTCCTCTTTGGACATGGCGCGCACCGACGCGACCAGTTCTTCGTACCGCGCGTCGGAAAGCTCCGCGCGCAGGTGGGCGATCAGCTCCCGCACCTCCGGGCTGCCGAGGTCGAACCGGCCGCGGATCAGCGCCGACGTCGCCAGCAGGCGAGCCGCCTCGACCGGCCGGCCCTGCTCCCCGCGCACCAGCGCCAGCAGCTCCACGGCGCCGGCGAGATCCGGCATGTCCCCGCGGTCGCGGGTCGCCAGGATCGCCTTGGTCACGTGCGCTTCGGCCTGCGCTGGCCGGTGCTCGGCCAGCGCGAGCCGCCCTTCGAACGCGCTGACCCACTCCACGCCCATGCCTTCGGGGAAGGCGGTCTCCCACGTCAGTGCCTGGAGCTGGGCAAGTGCCGCGCGGGCCTCGGCCAGCCGCCCGCCGCGCAGGCTCAGCTCGATCCGGCCGAACATCAGGATCGCCCGCTGCTGCGGGTTCTCGACCCCCTGCCCGTAGCGCTCGGCGGCCTCCTGGTCGCGCCACGCGCCCTCGATGTCCCCGACCCGGGCGCGTTCGACGGCCAGGCGCCACCAGTGCTGGACGACGTCCTCGTGCGAGCGCAGCTCCATCGACAGCGCCAGCCCCTGCTGGTACACCTCGATCGCGCTCTCGCCCTCGCCGTCCTGCGACAACGCGTTCGCCTTGAAGCTCAACGTCATCGCCGTGCCCCAGCGGTCGCCGACCTCCCGGAAGCCCGCGTACGCCAGGTCCCGCGCCCGGTCCGCGCCCTCGATGTCGCCGGCGTCGTCGAGCAGGAAGCTCTCGACCCAGAACCCGCCCGCGCGGGTCCACGGGTCGTCGGCGGCCTGTGAGCGGCGCACCTCCCGCATCGCCAGCTCGCGGTCGCCGCCGAGGAACGCCAGCATCGGCAGCGCCACCGCCAGCCCCGGGTACTTCCCCACCGCGCCGGTGCGGACGCACTCGTCGATCAGGTCGCGGACGCCTTCGAACGGGAACCGGGACGGCATCTGGTGGAACAGCCGCGTGATCGCGCGGTACGCCGCCAGGACGTCCGGGGGCAGCCGGTCGCCGAAACCGAGCACCGCGTCGATGAACTCCTCGGCCCGTTCGCCCTGCCCGAGGATGGTGAAGTACCAGAACAACCCGTTGAGCAACCGCACCGAGATGTCCACTTCGGACATCTCGATGGCCGTGCGCAGGGCGCCGGTCAGGTTGGCCGACTCCGCCTCGTAGACGTCGATCGCGGACAGCTGCTCACCGGTGCGCAGCAACGGTTCCGCCCACTCGGCCAGGCCGACGTAGTAGAGCGCCATCGCGCGCTGGAACGCGTCCCGCTCACCGGACTCGGCGAGCCGCTCGGCGGCGTAGGCCCGCAGGGTCTCCAGCATCCGGTACCGCGGTTCCCCGCCGCGGTTCACGGTGTCCACTATGGACTTCTCGACGAGCGTGCCGAGCACGTACGGGACGTCGGCGGCGGGCAGCAGCTCGTCCGCGCAGACCCGCTCGACGGCGTCCATCGGCGCACCGCTGGGGAACACCGCGAGCCGCCGCGCGAGCACCAGCTCCGGCTCGGTGAGCAGGTCCCAGCTCCACTCGACGACCGCGCGCAGCGTCCGCTGCCGCGGCAGCGCCGTGCGGTTGCCCGAGGTCAGCAGCCGGAACCGGTCGTCGAGCCGGGCGGCGATCTGGGCCGGCGTCATCGACCGCAGCCGCGCGGCCGCCAGCTCCAGCGCGAGCGGCATCCCGTCGAGCCGGCGGCAGATCTGGCCGACGTCGTCCACAGTGGACTCGTCGAGCACGAAGTCCGGCCGGACCGCGCTCGCCCGGTCGAGGAACAGCCGCGTCGAGTCCAGCTCGGCGGCTTCGGCGGGCGCCGCGCGTTCGGCGGGCACGGGCAGCGGCCCGAGCGGGCAGAGCGCTTCGCCGGTGATGGCCAGCGGCTCCCGGCTGGTCGCGAGGATCCGCAGCCCGGGCACCCGGCTCAGCAGTTCGTCGGCCAGGTTCGCGGCCGCGTCGATGACGTGCTCGCAGTTGTCCAGCACCAGCAGCGCTTCCCCACCGGCCAGCACCTCGACGGCGTGGCCGAGCAGGTCCGGCCGCCGTCGCACCTCGGTGTCGGCACTGCGGATGTCGCGCACCTCCAGCGCGCTGACCACCGCGCCGACGACGTCGGCGGAATCGCGGACGCCGGCCAGCGGCACGAACCAGACCCGGCCGCGCGCGTGCGCCGGGTGCCGCGACGCCGCCTCGGTGGCCAGCCGCGTCTTGCCCGCCCCGCCCGGGCCGGCCAGGGTGACCAGCCGGGCGCCGCCGAGCAGCTCGGCCAGCAGCTTGAGCTCGTCGTCACGGCCGATGAAGGTGGTCAGCCGGGTCGGCAACCGGTCGGTGACCGGCGACGGCGGCGCGAACTCGCCGCGCAGCGCGGCGAGGTGGATCTCCTGCAGCTCGGCCGACGGGTCGACGCCGAGCTCGTCGGCCAAGGTGCGGCGGATCCCGGTGTAGACGGCCAGCGCCTCCGATTGGCGCCCGGCCGCGCAGAGCGCGCGGATCCGCAGCCCGGCCAGCCGCTCGCGCAGCGGATCGGCGTCGGCCGCGGCGGCCAGGTCGGCGAGGACGCCGGCGTGCTCGCCCAGCCGGATCAGCGCGTCGAACCGGTCTTCGGCCGCCTCGGCCCGCAGCTCGGTGAGCCGGCGGGCGGGCGCGGGCGCGAACGGCGCGTCGAGGACGTCGGCGAGCGCACCGCCGTGCCACAGCCCGAGGGCTTCGGCCAGCAGCTCGGCCGCGCGGGCGTCCCGGCCCGCGGCGAGCTCGCGGCGGCCGTCGGCGGCGAGCCGTTCGAACCGCTCGGCGTCGACGTCTTCGCCGGCCACGGCGAGCCGGTAGCCGCCCGGGCCCGATTCGACGGCCACCGGCAGCGCCTTCCGCAACCGGGAGACCAGCGACTGCAGGGCGTTGGCGGCGTCGGCGGGCGGTTCGGCACCCCAGAGGCCGTCGACGAGCGCGTCGGCCGGGACGGCGCGCCCGGCGTCCAGCGCGAGCCGGGCCAGGAGCATGCGGAGGCGGGCGCCGCCGATGTCGATCGGCGTGCCTTCGTCATCGGTCGCCCGCAGCGGGCCCAGCAGCGCGACGCGCATGCGTCCAGCTTTCCAGACCACGCCGGGGCGCCGGGGGCGGATGGCCGGACCGGCACCGACGGAAGTGCTGATCTTCCGGACAAATGCGACATCACCCCGCCGGACGGCACCTTTGTGGCGATACGTTGCGATTTCACGTCCACCCCAGACAGGAGCGTTCATGAGGGGACAGAAACCGGCCGTGCTCGCCGCCGCGCTGCTCACCGGCATCTGCTTGAGCAGCGGGGTCGCGGCCGCCGGGAACGACTGGGGCGCCGCGAAGCCGGGCAGCGACGGCGCCGGCGACAGCTACTACCCGCAGGACGGCAACGGCGGCTACGACGTCGCCGACTACGACCTGAAGGTGAGCTACGACCCCGCGTCGCACCAGCTCAAGGGTGCGCAGGACATCTCCGCGCGGGCCACGCAGGCGCTCAGCTCGTTCAACCTCGACTTCCGCGGCCTGACCGTCGACTCGGTGAAGGTCGACGGCCGCGCGGCGAAGTTCAGCCGGACCGGCGACCACGAGCTGGTCATCACGCCGCCGCGCTCGCTGCGGCGCGGCGAGCACTTCGAGGTCCGGATCGGCTACCACGGGGTTCCCGAGCCGATCGACGACCCGGTGCTCGGCAACAACGGCTGGCAGTACGCCCAGGCGGGCGGCGCGTTCGCCGCCGGCGAGCCGAGGTCGGCCACCACCTGGTACCCGGTCAACGACACCCCGCTCGACAAGGCCACGTTCCACCTCGCGATCACCGTGCCCGACGAGTGGGGCGTGATCGCCAACGGCCGCGAGAAGCCGTCCTTCAAGGCGCCGGGCGGCACCACGCACGTCTGGGCCGAGGAAACGCCGATCGTGCCGTACATGACAACGGTCGCGATCGACAAGTGGACCTTCGACCGGCAGAAGCGCAAGGACGGCACGCCGATCGTCAGCGCGTTCGCCCCGGGCGTGCCCGACTCGACGAAGCAGGCCGAGGCGCGGCTGCCGGAGATCCTCGACTTCCTCGAGTCGAAGTTCGGCAAGTACCCGATCGACGCGGCGGGCGGCATCTTCCTCAACGAGCAGATCGGCTTCTCGCTGGAGACGATGAGCCGGCCGATCTACTCCGCGGGCTGGGCCGGCACGGTGCCGACGATCGTCCACGAGAACGCCCACCAGTGGTACGGCGACTCGGTGGCCGTGTCGCACTGGCGCGACGTCTGCCTCAACGAGTGCTTCGCGTCGTACGCGACGTGGCTCTGGGACGAGGCCAAGGAGGGCGTCGACCTGAACAAGCAGTACGCGGACGACGTCAAGAAGGCGTCGACGGCGTTCTGGAACGGCAAGCTGTACGACATGGGGCCCGGCAAGGAGTTCACGTCGGTGTACTCCAAGGGCCCGATGATGCTGCACGCGCTGCGCAACTACGTCGGGCAGCCCGCGTTCGACCGGGTCGTCAAGACCTGGCCGTCGCTGCACCGCGACGGGAACGCGAGCATGCAGGAGTTCCAGCGGTACACCGAGAAGGTCGCGCACAAGGACCTCCAGGGGTTCTTCGACGCCTGGGTGTACGGCGCCGGCAAGCCCGCCGACCAGTACCTCTTCCCGGGTGGCCTGAAGCCGGCCGCCTGAGTGCGTCAAGGCCACCTTCCGGGCGTCTGGCGCCCGTAAGGTGGCCTTGACGGCTTTCGGGAGGACGCATGGCCAGGGTGCTGATGACGGGGTTCGCGCCGTTCGGCGGGGAGCCGGTGAACCCGTCGTGGCAGGCGGTTTCCCTGCTCGGCGCGCGCCGGGACGACATCGCCGCGGTGGAGCTGCCGTGCGAGTTCGCCGCGTCGCTGCCCGCGCTGCGGCGCGCGGTCGAGGAGCACCGGCCGTCGCTGGTGGTGTGCGTGGGCCAGGCGGGCGGCCGCCTCGACGTGACGCCGGAGCGCGTCGCGATCAACCTGATCGACGCCCGCATCCCCGACAACGCGGGTGCGCGGCCGGTGGACGTCCCGGTGGTCCCGGACGGCCCGGCGGCGTACTTCACGACGTTGCCGGTGAAGGCGTGTGTGGCGGCGATCCGCGCGGCGGGCGTGCCGGCGTCGGTGTCCCACACCGCGGGGACATACGTGTGCAACCAGGTCTTCTACGGGCTGATGCACCTGCTTTCGACCCTGCCGGACGTCCGCGGCGGGTTCGTCCACGTCCCGTTCAGCCCCGAGCAGGTGGCGGCGTCCGGCAAGGCGGCGCCGTCGCTCGGGGTCGACCGCGTCGCCGACGCACTGGAGGTCCTGGTGGACACGGCGTCGAAGACGACGGAGGATTTGGCCGTCAGCGCGGGCGCGGAGCATTGACGACACCGCGGGCCGACCCGCGGGTACTCGTCGCCGTCGGGGCGTTCGGCGGGCTCACCGGCGCCGCCACCGGCGTCTTCTGGGTCGCGATGTCCGGCCGCTACGACCGGGTGTGCGACGACGGCAACCAGATGTGTTGGCTCGGCGTGGGGTTCCTGGGCTTGATCGTCTTCTTCGCGACCGTCGCCGGATCATCGCTGGTCACCTGGTTCGCCGTCAGCATGACGCGCATGGGGCCGAAGGCGCCGATCGTGCTGACCGCCTCGCTGGCGCCCCTGGCGTTGGCGGTCGTCTACAACGTCACCGGTACCCTCGGCGGGTACCGGATCGCGTTGCTGGCCGCGGTTTCCGCAGTCCTGCACATCGGGGTGGCGCGGGCGGCCCGGATCGGCGCCGACCAACCGCCCGCTGCTCCGGTGATCTGACGCACACCCTCCGCGAACCACTCCGCCGGGCGGCTGAACGGTGTTTACATGACGGGATGGCCGCCCCACCACCGAAACCGGACCGCGACGCCCTCCTGGACGAGCTGTCCGCGCTGTCGGCGACGGCGACGTCCGCCGATGGCGCCGTCTCGCTGTCGGTCAACACCGACGGCGTGCTGACCCGGCTGCGGCTCTCCGACGCCGTCTCGCGGATGTCGCCGGACGAGATCGCCGACGCCGTGCTGCGGACTTACGTCGAGGCGCAGCGGGACTCGGCGAAGCGGACCGGAGAACTGCTGGCGCCCCTGGGCAGCGGCGGCTACCTGATGGATCGGCTGCGCTGGCGGATGCGGTTCGAGCCGGCTCCCGCTCCTTCGTCTTCGGTCCCGCAACGCGAAGAGCGGACCGGCTCGGTGCTGAAGGACCGGTCCGCCGAAGCGCCGGCCGTCGCGCCGCCACCCGGCCCGGTGGCGGACGACGACTTCTACCGCCAGGGCCCGCGGATGGACCAGGCCTGGTGAGCCGTCAGGCGGGTTTGAGCTCTCCGGTGAAGTAGGCGACGAGGTCCGGGGCGCTCCGCGCACGGTCGATCGAGATGTAGAGCCCGGCCGCCCGGCGGTCGTCCGCGCCGAAGAGCACGATCCCGGCGAAGCTGCCGGCACCGGCGACGTACCGGCCGTGCAGCCCGCCGCCGTCCCAGGTGCCGCGCTCGACGGTGCCGTCGCCCATCTGCAGCTTCGCGCCCGCCTCGATCTCCTGGACGGTCACGCCCTGGTAGTAGCTGACGGCGGCGCCCTTGCCGAACCCGCAGGTGACGGCCGCCTGGGCGTGCACCAACTGGGCCACCGAGTCGGCCTGCCGGCAGGTGGCGCGGTCCGGGACGGTGCCGGCCAGCGAACGCAGGCACGGGGTGAACCCGGCTGGGTCGCGCTGGGCCGTCGTCGTGCAGTCCACTGTGGACTCGGCTGCGGACTCGCCCTTGGTGGCGAGGACGATCACGGTCACGACGATCGCGACGACCACGAGCACGGCGAGCACGATGAGCCACGGCTTGCGGTTCTTCTCCGGCTTCGGCGGCGGTGCGTACTGAGGCGGCCGTTGTTGCTGCTGCCAGGGTTGCGGCCGCGGCGGCGTCACGGGCGGGCGGACCGGCGCGAAGGCGGGCACGGTGAGGTCGGCGGTGTTCCCCAGCGGGACGTGGTGGAGGCCGAACGCGACGGCCGTCTCGGGCTGGTCCTGCGTGGTCGGCGTGACGCCGAGCTGGCGCCCGAGCAGCGTGGCCAGCAACGGCATCCGGCTCGGCCCGCCGACGAGGTAGACGCCGGCGAGCTGCGCGGGGGTCAGGCCGGCGCGGTGGATCGTCGCGGCGAGCAGTTCGGCGCTGCGCAGCAGGCTGGGCCGCACGAGCGCGTCGAGCTCGTCGCGGCTGACCAGGACGTCCCCGAACGGCTCGGGCATCGGCACGTGGGTCTGAGTGTGGCGGGAGAGGCTTTCCTTGGCGTCGCGGACGTCCTGCAGCAGCGCGCGCCGGGTGCGGCGGTCGGCGGTGGACTGCGGGCGCAGGAGCCGTTGCCACTGCGCGGGATCGGCGTGCGAGACCGAGCGTCCGATGTGCACGAGCAGGGCCTGGTCGATGTCGAGGCTGCCGAGGTCGGGCAGGCCTCCTTCGGCGAGCACGGCGAAGCCCTGCTGCGACACGCCGACGACGGCGCAGTCGAAGGTGCCCGCGCCGAGGTCGTAGACGCCGATGGGGCCGGTGTTCCGGTGGCCGATGCTCGCGTAGTGCGCGGCCGCGGCGACGGGCTCGGGAATCAGCCGGACATCGCCGAGCCCGGCCTTGGCGGCGGCGGTCCGGATGGCGTCCTGCCGGGTGCCGCCCCAGCCGGCGGGGTGCGAGATCCGCGTCTGCCCGGGCGGCCGGCCGAGCTGCCGTTCGGCTTCCTCATTCATCCTCCGCAGGACGGCGGCGAAGGCATCGGTGATCTCCACTGTGGAATCGCCGAGCCGCAGGACGCCTTCGTCGATGCGCCGCTTGGGGTTGGGCTCGAACCGGCTGGGATCGAGCCGAGCCCGCCGTTCGGCATCCTGCCCGACGACGAGCAGGCCGTCCTCGCCGGCGAAGACGGCGGAGGACATGGTGACGGACCCATCGACCTCGATGGCCCGCGGCCCGCGCCCGAAGGCGGAGAGGACCCCGACGGTGCTGGAAGTCCCGAAGTCGATCGACAGCACGTCCACGCGGATTCCCCTCCCGAGCCCGCGGGCATCGTCTCACGCGCCCCAATGTGGCCTTCGGTGCGTCAGACGCACCGAAGGCGGCCTTGGGTGCGTCTGACGCAACCAAGGCCACATTGGGGCGCTCGGGATCCCGGACAGCGAGAAGGGCGGCTCCCCAACCGGGGAACCGCCCTCCTCACGTACTGCTCAGCCGATCACTCGTTCTCGGCTTCGCCGCTCTGCTCCTCGTGGCCCGCGCCGATGCTGACCGGCGGGGCGTCCGGGATCGAGGACGGCCGGCGCTCACCGCGGAAGGTGAACCGCGCCTGGTCGTCCTTGTCCTCGGGGTTGCCGCTCCAGCCCTCGACGTCGACCAGGATGATCTGGCCGGGCTCGACCTCGCCGAAGAGGATCTTCTCCGACAGCTGGTCCTCGATCTCGCGCTGGATCGTGCGACGCAGCGGCCGCGCGCCCAGCACCGGGTCGAAGCCGCGCTTGGCCAGGAGAGCCTTGGCCTTCGCCGTCAGCTCCAGCTCCATGTCCTTCGCGCGCAGCTGGGTCTCGACGCGGCCGATCATCAGGTCGACCATCATGATGATCTGGTCCTGCGTCAGCTGGTGGAACACGATGATGTCATCGATCCGGTTCAGGAACTCCGGGCGGAAATGCTTCTTCATTTCCTCGTTGACCTTTTGCTTCATCTTCTCGTACCGGGTGCCGGTGTCGTTGGACCCGGCGAACCCGAGCGAGACGGACTTCGAGATGTCCGAGGTGCCCAGGTTGGACGTGAAGATGAGGACCGTGTTCTTGAAGTCGACCGTGCGGCCCTGACCGTCGGTCAGGCGGCCGTCCTCCAGCACCTGCAGGAGCGTGTTGTAGATCTCCTGGTGCGCCTTTTCGATCTCGTCGAACAGGACCACCGAGAACGGCTTGCGACGCACCTTCTCCGTCAGCTGGCCGCCCTCTTCGTAGCCGACGTAGCCCGGAGGGGCACCGAAGAGCCGCGAAGCGGTGTAGCGGTCGTGGAACTCGCCCATGTCGATCTGGATGAGCGCGTCGTCCTCGCCGAACAGGAACGCCGCCAGCGCCTTGGAGAGCTCGGTCTTACCGACACCGGACGGGCCGGCGAAGATGAACGAGCCCGACGGGCGCTTCGGGTCCTTCAGACCGGCACGCGTACGGCGGATCGCCTGCGAGACGGCCTTGACCGCGTCCTCCTGGCCGATGATGCGCTTGTGGAGCTCGTCCTCCATGCGCAGCAGCCGGGTGGTCTCCTCCTCGGTCAGCTTGAACACCGGGATGCCGGTCCAGTTGGCCAGCACCTCCGCGATCTGCTCGTCGTCGACCTCGGCGACGACGTCGAGGTCGCCGTCCTTCCACTGCTTCTCCCGCTCGCCCTTCTGGCCGAGGAGAGTCTTCTCCTCGTCACGCAGGCGAGCGGCGCGCTCGAAGTCCTGCGCGTCGATCGCGGACTCCTTGTCGCGGCGGACGTTCGCGATCTTCTCGTCGAACTCGCGCAGGTCCGGCGGCGCGGTCATCCGGCGGATGCGCATCCGGGCGCCGGCCTCGTCGATCAGGTCGATCGCCTTGTCCGGGAGGAACCGGTCGTTGATGTACCGGTCCGCCAGGGTCGCGGCGGCGACCAGCGCCGAGTCGGTGATCGAGACGCGGTGGTGCGCCTCGTACCGGTCACGCAGGCCCTTGAGGATCTCGATCGTGTGCTCCAGCGACGGCTCGCCGACCTGGATCGGCTGGAACCGGCGCTCGAGGGCGGCGTCCTTCTCGATGTACTTGCGGTACTCCTCGAGCGTGGTCGCGCCGATCGTCTGCAGCTCACCACGGGCGAGCATCGGCTTCAGGATCGAAGCCGCGTCGATCGCACCCTCGGCGGCACCCGCCCCGACCAGCGTGTGCAGCTCGTCGATGAACAGGATGATGTCGCCGCGGGTCTTGATCTCCTTGAGCACCTTCTTCAGGCGCTCTTCGAAGTCACCGCGGTAGCGGGAGCCGGCGACCAGGGAGCCCAGGTCCAGCGTGTAGAGCTGCTTGTCCTTGAGCGTCTCGGGCACCTCGCCCTTGACGATGCTCTGCGCGAGGCCCTCGACGACGGCGGTCTTGCCGACGCCGGGCTCGCCGATGAGCACCGGGTTGTTCTTGGTCCGGCGGGACAGCACCTGCATGACCCGCTCGATCTCCTTGCCGCGCCCGATGACCGGGTCGAGCTTGCCCTCGCGGGCGAGCACGGTCATGTTGCGGCCGAACTGGTCCAGCACCAGCGACGACGACGGGGTGCCTTCACCACGGCCGCCGGAACCGGTTTCGGTGGACTCCTTGCCCTGGTAGCCCGAGAGCAGCTGCAGCACCTGCTGGCGGACGCGGTTCAGGTCCGCACCCAGCTTGACCAGCACCTGCGCGGCGACGCCCTCGCCCTCGCGGATCAGGCCCAGCAGGATGTGCTCGGTACCGATGTAGTTGTGGCCGAGCTGCAGCGCTTCGCGCAGCGACAGCTCCAGCACCTTCTTCGCCCGCGGCGTGAACGGGATGTGCCCGCTCGGCGCCTGCTGGCCCTGGCCGATGATCTCCTCGACCTGCTGGCGCACGCCCTCCAGGGCGATGCCCAGCGACTCCAGCGCCTTGGCGGCGACACCCTCACCCTCGTGGATCAGACCCAGGAGGATGTGCTCGGTGCCGATGTAGTTGTGGTTGAGCATCCTGGCCTCTTCTTGAGCCAGGACGACCACCCGCCTCGCGCGGTCGGTGAACCTCTCAAACATGTGCACTCCCTCGACTGCTGCGCCGGCGGCCCGTTTCCATCGTGCTTTCACCGCGATGGATTCAGCACCGTGAGACCACTCTAGTAGCCAAGCGGTCGCGCTGGCGTACCACTACGGCTGTTCGCGGTCTTTCCCGCACCCGGACGTGGGGTCTTCCGGATGCTTACATCTTCAGGTTGCCCTGCACCTTTACGTCAACCCCAACGTGCGAACAGCCACCCGGATTCCGCCATCCGCGCGGTGTCCGCTCACCGCGAACAGGTCCGCACCCTGGGAGTGACCGGGGTGACAGCCACTCGATCGGCCGAGTCCTGTTAGGTTAGGCATACCTGAGGAGGACGTCGTTGACCCAGCCGAGCACCCGCGAGACGGCGGACGGCCTCGCGCCGTCCCTGCGGCGGCTCGGCCTGCGGCGGGACGTCCCGGAGGGCTGGATCCGCTGCTCAGCCGCCCCGGAGTTCTTCGGCGAGTGGAGCACTCGCCTGACCGGCTGGCTGGCGCGCGAGTACGGCGAAGCACCGCCGCGGACGGCCGACGCGTACCTGATCGCGTGGTACCTGCACGTCCCGGCGCAGATCGGCGCGCTCCTGCTGCACCACGAGCGGCGGGTGCCCTCGCTGCGGCCGGCGGACCTGGCCTTCCGCGTCGGCGCGGGTCAGCCGTACCCGGACGCCCTGGCGGTGCTCGGCGACGAGTTCTGCTGCGTGCCGACCGATCCGGCATCGGCGGCCCGGGGAGCGACAGTGGTCCGCGACGAGCGAGCCCTGGCGGCGGTCCTCCGGGCCCGCTACACGGCCCACGCGGCCGAGTTCATCCGGGCGTACGGGCCGCACAGCCGCTTCGGCGGCCGGACGCTCTGGGCCGCGGCGACCGACGCCCTGGAGAACGCCCTGTGGGGAGCGGGACGGGCGGGCGGCACCCCGGAGGCGGAGGGCGCGGGCGTCGCCGACGCGGCGTTGGTGCTCGACGCGCGGTACCCGCCGCTGACGTCGGCCTCGACGTTGCGCCTGGCGGGCCGGGAGTGGACGCGGCGGCGGGAGAGCTGCTGTTTCTCGTACCTGCTCCCGGCCGAGCCGGAGTGCGACGGCTGCCCGCGCACCTGCTCCCGCTGAGCCCCGAGCGCCCCAATGTGGCCTTGGTTGCGTCTGACGCACCCAATGTGGCCTTCGGTGCGTCAGGC
>NZ_JBFBBQ010000113.1:0-26356 GCF_040682775.1 Amycolatopsis sp. NPDC051106
TCGGCGCGCAGCTGCTGAGGTGGCAGCGGCGCGCCGAGCACCCCGCGTCCCCGCGCGACGTCCGCGACGCCGCCCGCGTGCTGGTGCGCACCTGCGAAGGAATGCTGCTCAGCGAAGCCAGGGCGGAGGTCCTGTCGTGAGCGAGCTGCCGAAGAAGATCAAGCGGACGGCCGCGGCCGTCGCCGGCGCCGTCGCGTCGGAGGTGGCGGGCAACGCGCTCACGCCCGGATCGCCCGGTGCGTCGGCACCGCCGCCTCAGCCGGAACCGGCCGCCGCGGAGACTCCGCACGACGTCCCCGCCCACGAGTACGTGCCCCAGGTCGAGACCAGCACCGTCACGCGGGGCGAGGACGGCCACGTCGAGGCGCAGACCGGCACGGTCTGGCACCCGGAGACCGCCGACGGCCTGCCGCTGACGGACCTGCCGACCGTCGAGGAGTTCGAGCAGATCGAAGTCCACGAAGACGAGTTCGGCAACTTCGTCATCGACGCGACCGAGCGGTTCGTGGTGCACAACCACGGCCGCGACGAGGTGTACACCGACCACCAGCACATCGTCGTGCCCGGGGACGGGACGCCGGGCGACACGGACATCGACATCGTCCAGGACGCCGACATCGTCATCCACGAGAACCCGGACGGCACGATCACCGTGGAGCACCAGGGGTCGCTGAGCTACGAGCTCACCCCGGACGCGCCGGGGCACGGTGACATCGAGGTGTTCCAGGAGGAGACGGTCATCCTCGACGAGGCCGAAACCGGGCCGCCCGGCATCGACGTCGGGGTCACCGTGGACCAGCAGGCCCGGGCCGACGACCCGTTCGGCGAGCCGGCCGGGCCGACGATCCACCAGACCGAGGTGATCGCCGACAAGGGCCGCGGCGCCACGGTGACCGCGCAGGTCACCGCGCCGGCGCCGTCGCTGCCCGGGACGCCGTCGCCGCCGGTCGTGACGTTCAGCCGTCAGCCGTCCACAGTGGACGCGCCGCAGCCGGTCGCGGTCGAGACGACACTGGCGGCGTCGAACTCGCTCGCCGAGCACCCGGCGGTGAAGCACAGTTTCGCCACCGACCGCGAACCGGTGCACCACGACGCCGGCGAGGTCACGGGCACCCGGCCGCACCCCGCGGAGCAGGAGCACCCGTTCGAGCCGCCGCGGCACCACGAACCGCCCGTGGAGTCACCACCCGATCCGCACCACGAGCCGCCGCCGGAACCACCCGGTCCGCCGCTGAACGAAGAGCACCAAGAGCACCACACGCAGGACGGGGAACCGGACCGGGTTCCGGACGAGCACCCGACTTTCGATCACGCGCACACCGGCGGCGGAGGCTGACATGGGCTATGGACTGGGCATCGACCTCGGCACGACCTTCACGGCCGCCGCCGTCGACAGCGCCGGCCACGTCGAAATGGTGTCGCTCGGCGACCGCACGGCGGCCATCCCGTCGGTGGTGCTGCTGCGGGCCGACGGCGGCGTGCTGGTCGGGGACGCGGCGAGCCGGCGCGCGGCCGTCGAACCGGACCGGGTGGCGCGGGAGTTCAAGCGGCGCCTGGGTGACCCGACGCCGGTGCTGCTCGGTGGCGCGCCGCACTCGGTGGCGTCGCTGATGGCGCACCTGCTCGGCTACGTGGTGCGGACGGTGGCCGGGCAGCAGGGCGGCCGGCCGGACCGGATCACGCTGACGCACCCGGCGAACTGGGGGCCGTACAAGCGGGAGCTGTTCGAGCAAGTGCCGCGGCTGACCGGGATCGACCGCGTCGGCCTGATCACCGAGCCCGAAGCCGCGGCGGCGCACTATGCCGCTCAAGAGAGATTGGACGACGGCGCGGTCGTCGCGGTGTACGACCTCGGCGGCGGCACGTTCGACGCGACGGTGCTGCGCAAGCGCGGCAACGGCTTCGAGATCCTCGGTACGCCGGAGGGCATCGAGGGCCTCGGCGGTGTCGACTTCGACGAAGCGGTGTTCGGGCACGTCGACCGGGCGCTCGACGGGAAGCTGTCGCAGATCGACCCGGACGACGCGGGCGCGGTGGCCGCGGTCGTGCGGTTGCGCCAGGAGTGCGTGCTGGCGAAGGAGGCGCTGTCGGCCGACACCGAGACGGCGGTGCCGGTGCTGCTGCCGTCGGTGCAGACGGAGGTGCGGCTGACCCGCGGCGAGTTCGAGGAGATGATCAGCCCGTCGATCACGGCGACGATCGGCTCCCTGCACCGCGCGCTGCGCTCGGCGAACCTCCGGCCGGCCGACCTCGGGGCGGTGCTGCTGGTCGGCGGCTCGTCACGGATCCCGCTGGTGTCCCAGCTGGTGTCGGCGGAGCTGGGCCGCCCGACGGCGGTCGACATCCACCCGAAGTACGGGGTCGCGCTCGGCGCCGCGGCGCTGGCGTCGGGCCGGTCGGGGCTGGTCCAGGCGACGCGTTCGCAGCCGGTCCCTCCGCCGCCGCCCCCGGTGCCGCGCGTGCCGGCGCCGCGCGAGGAGACGAAGGAGCTGGCGACGCCCGGGTTCGGCGCGGGCGCACCGCCGCCGTCGCTGGGGCGGGCCAAGTCCGAGGCCACCCCGGGCCGGCGGGCCTCGCGCCGCGGGGTCGTGGTGGGGCTGTGCGCGGTGGCGGTGGTGGCGATCGGCGGGGTGGCGGTGGCGGTGGCGAGTTCGGGCGGCAGCCCGGCGGGCAGCACACCCCCGGCGACGAGTTCGGCGGCCGAGCCGCCGACGCTGGTGACGTTGCCGTCCCCGGAGGCCCCGCAGACGACACACGTGACTCAGGCGGCCCCCCGCACGAACCCGGCGACGACCCGGCGCAAGACCCCGCCCAGGACGACCTCGCCGACCCGCACGACCACCTCGACGACGACCACTCCGCCGACGACCACGACCACGAAGCCGACGACGTGAGGTGAGAGGTCCCGCCGGGGCAGGCTCGGTGCCGGGTCGCGGAGAAGTGGGCAGCCGCAGGGCCGGGGCCGACCTGGTGCCGCGCCGCGGGCGGGAACGGGCTGCCGGGTGCAGGGGTCGGGGCGGCGGCGGATGCGATTCGAGGCCAGGGCCGCTGCTCGGCGCGCGAAGAATGCATCGCCCGCGCCGCCGGTAATCTCGCCGCATGGTGGCAGAGCACGTGATCGTGACGTCCACGACCGATTCCGAGACCGCGGCCCAAGAGCTGGCCGCGCAGGTGATCGAGGAACGGCTGGGCGCCTGTGCGCAGGTCGTCGGGCCGGTGACCAGCGTCTACCGCTGGGAAGGCGAGGTGCGGACCGACCGGGAGTGGCGCGTCGAGATCAAGACGACCGCCGCCCGGGTGGCCGCGCTGACCGAACGCATCCGGCAGCTGCACGCCTACGACCTGCCCGAGGTCGTCGCCACCCCGATCGAAGGCGGCAGCGCGGACTACCTCGCCTGGGTGACCACCGAAGTCCAAAACGGTGGTTAGCTGCAAGGCATGGATCTCGGAACGCGCTTCGCCACCCTCACCACCGCCCACCTCGCCGACGCGTGCATCCGCGCCGGCCTGCCGGTGCGTTGCGCCCCGGCGCCGACGCGCGCGGTGGTGCCCGGCAGCCGCCTGCTCGGGCCGGCGGTCCCGGCCCGGCACGTCGGCAGCGTCGACGTCTTCCTGGAGGCCTTCGAGCACGCCGGCCCCGGCGGGGTGCTCGTGGTCGACAACGGCGGCCGGCTCGACGAAAGCTGCGTCGGCGACCTCGTCGTCCTCGAAGCGCGCGCGGCCGGGCTCGCCGGGGTCGTGATCTGGGGCCTGCACCGCGACACCGCCGACATCCGCGCGATCGGGCTGCCGGTCTTCAGCCTCGGCTCGATCCCCACCGGCCCGCTGAGCCTGGGTCCGCGCATCGACGGCGGGCTCGCCGAAGCGATCGTCGGCACCTGGCGGATCGGCCCCTCGGACCTGGTCGCCGGCGACGACGACGGCGTCGTCTTCCTCCCGCTGGACCGCGCGGACGAGCTGTTCACCCTCGCCGAAGGCATCCGCGACACCGAACGCCGCCAGGCCGAGCGGATCCGGGCCGGCGAACCGCTGCGCGAGCAGGTCCGCTTCGCCGAGTTCCTCGCCGCACGCGAGGCGGACCCGGGCCGGACGTTCCGCGCGCACCTGCGGGCCGTCGGCGGCGCGATCGAGGAGTAACCCGAAAGTGTGATGTTCGGCCGAAAAGGGTATCCCGCGGACGGCGTGGGAGGCAGCACATGACCATCCTCGACGACTTCGGCCGGGACATCGAATACCACTTCACCCGCGGTCTGCGGGCCTACCTGGCCCGGGTCGCCCGCGCCCTCGGTGTCGGGTTCGAATCGTGTTCCCTCGACCTCGACGTGCCCACCTCCGGCTACCTCGCCCTCGACCGCGCACTCGCCGGCCGGCCCGGCCACGACCTGGCGCTGATCTGGGACGAGGTGCACGGCTGGTCGGCGGTGGCCGAGTCCGCGACCGGCGACGGGCCGGAAGTGCTGGCCTACCTCGGCGGGCCCGAAGTCGTGCCGCCGCCGCGGGCGGTCGCGAGGTTCGTCGAGCTGCTGCCGGTCGGCGGCCCGTCACGCCCGCCGGTGCTGCGGGCGCCCGGCCGGCACGAGGATCTCCTCGAGCTGCTGCCGGTGACCGGGCCCGAAGGACTGCTGCGGGCGAGTTCACCGGCGTGGTGACGCGCTTAGGATGGGCCGGCAGCGATCCGTCCAGCGAGGGAACCCCGTGAGCAGTGCCGATGCCCCGAAACCCGTCCGCGTCTTGCTGGTGGAGGACCACGACATGGTGGCGGAGGCGCTGCAGCTGGCCCTCGACCGCGCCGACGGGATCACCGTGGTCGGCCGGGCCTCCTCCCGCGCGCAAGCCGTCGCCGACGCGCGCGAGCACGAACCGGACGTCGTGGTGCTGGACCGGCGCCTCGCCGACGGCGACGCCCTCGGTGTCATCGCGGAGCTGGGTGAGGGCGGTGCGCGCGTGCTGGTGCTGACCGGCGACGCGACGCCGTCGATCGCCGTGCAGGTCGCAAAGGCGGGGGGCGCCGGGCTGCTGCTCAAGTCGTCGCGGCTCGGCGTGCTGGAGTCGGCGGTGCGCGACGTCGCCGCGGGCGGCGTGGTCTTCGACCCGGAGCTGCTGCCCGAAATGTTCGACCGGCTCACCGGCCGGCGACCGCGCGGCGCGGAGCTGACCGCGCGCGAGCGCGAGACTCTCGACCTGCTCGCGGAGGGCGCCACCACCGAGGAGATCGGCGCGCGGCTCGGCGTCTCCCGCAACACCACACGCAACCACGTCCAGCGGGTGCTGGAGAAGCTCGGCGCGCGCTCGAAGCTCGAAGCGGTCGCCGTCGCGCGCCGGGAGGGCCTTCTCGGCTGATGCACCTGCATCAGCCGGGCGGCCCGGTTTGCATCTCGTGCGCCGGCGCGCCGCCCGGCAGGCTGGACAAGTGGACGTCCCGGCACCGCTCGTCGCGGAGTGCCGCCTGACCGATCCGGCGGGCGGCCTGGCCGCCGTGCGCCGGTTCGCCCGGCTCACCCTGACCGCCTGGGCCTGCGGCACCGTCGTCGACGACGCCCTGCTGATCGTCACCGAGCTCGCGACCAACGCCCTGCAGCACGGCTCCGGCCGCCCGGTCCTCCGGCTGAGCGCCGGCGCCGGGCACGTCCGCATCGAGGTCTTCGACGACGACCCGGCGCCCCCCGTGCGGCGGCCACCGGGTGCCGACGGCGGCTGGGGCCTGGCCCTCGTCGAGCGCCTGTCCCTGGCCTGGGGGACCGCGCGCCACGGCCTGGGGAAGGTGGTCTGGTGCGCGCTGTCCGCACCGTCGGCCGAGCTCGCCGGCTGACGCGCCATGCCGGGCGGGCGCGCGTCGGGCACAGTTGCCGCATGGACGACCGCGCGCTCCTGATGCTGGATGCCGAAGGCCGGGTGGTGAGCTGCACCGCCGAGGCCGGCCGGCTCACCGGGTGGTCGGCGGCCGAAGCCGTCGGCCGGCCCTTCGGGGCGCTCCTCGGGCGCCTGCGCGCGGGCGTCGTGCTCACGCCGGTGTTCGATCCGCAGCAGCGGCCGCAGGGGTTCGAGGCGGTCCTGCGCGACCCGGCGCCGGAGCCACCGGGGATCGCCGCCGAGGAAGCGTTGCGGGAGAGCGAAGAGCGGTTCCGCCTGCTGGTGCAGAGCGTCCAGGACTACGGGATCTTCATGCTGGACCGGGGCGGCCACATCTCGAGCTGGAACGCCGGTGCGGAACGCATCAAGGGCTGGTCGGCGGCGGAGGCCATCGGACGGCACTTCTCGATGTTCTACCCGCCGGAGGACGTGGCGGCGGGCAAGCCGGCGCGGGAGCTGGAAACCGCGGTGGCGAACGGACGTCTCGAAGACGAGGGCTGGCGGGTCCGCAAGGACGGCACGCGCTTCTGGGCGAACGTCGTGATCACGGCGTTGTTCGACGACCGGCACCGGCTCCAGGGCTTCGGCAAGGTCACCCGCGACATGACCGAGCGCCGCAACGCCGAGCAGGCCCTGCGCGATCGCCGCCGGCTCGTCGGCCACCTCGTCGAAGCGCAGGAAATCGAACGGCGCCGGATCGCCTGGGACGTCCACGACGAGTCGATCCAGTCCATGGTCGCCGTCGGCATGCGCCTGCAGCTGCTCGCCTCCCGGCTGCCGGAGCCGCACGCGAGCGCCGTCGCGGGGCTCGACGAGTCGGTGCAGGCCGCCATCGGCAGGCTGCGGGGCCTGGTGTCCCGGCTCCGGCCGCCGGAGCTGGACCGGCACGGCCTGGTCGAGGCCGTCTCCGCCTACCTCGACGAAGTCGCGGGCCGCTGGGGGCTCGCGCACTCGGTGCGCGACGAGCTGACCACCGAGCCGTCGGCCGCCGCGGCGATCACCGGGTACCGGATCTGCCAGGAAGCGCTCAGCAACGTCCACAAGCACGCCCGCGCCACCCGGATCGACCTGCATTTGTCCACAGTGGACAACGGGATGCTCGTGCGGATCACCGACGACGGCGCCGGCACAGCGGAGGAGGACGCCGGGGCCGGCCACTTCGGCCTGGTCGAGATGCACGAGCGGGCCGAAGCGGCGAACGGCTGGCTGTCGGTGACGAGCACGCCCGGCCGCGGCACGACCGTCGAATTCTGGCTGCCGATGCTGCCCGACGCGACGGGACTCGAACCGTGACCGAGGTGCGCGTGCTGATCTCCGACGACGACGAGATGATCCGCGCCGTCCTCAAGGAGGTCCTCGACGAGGAGCCCGACATCGCCGTCGTGGCGGTCGCCCGCGACGCGGACGAGGCGATCCGGCTCGCCGAGCACCACCGGCCCGCGGTCGCGGTCCTCGACGTCCGGATGCCGGGCGGCGGCGGGGCCCGGGCGGCGCGCGAGATCGCCCGGTGCAGCCCGGACACCGCCATCCTGGCCTTCTCGGCCTACGCCGACCGGGCGTCGATGGCCGGGCTGACCGCGGCCGGCGTCACCGAATACCTCGTGAAGGGCGTGCCCAACACGAAGATCGTCGAAGCCGTCCGGCGGCTGGGACAGCAGCCCGCGTGACCGGTCAGCCGACCGGCCGGGGGCTGATCACCCCGTAGAAGTCCATCGGCAGCAACGTGAACAGCCGCCGCACGGCCCGCGACCCGCCGGGGTCCACCGTCAGGCGGGCGCCGGCGGCGTCGGCGAGGAGCTGGGCGCGCAGCAGCGAGTTCAGCCCGGCGACGGAGAAGAACGTGACGTCGGTGAGGTCGATGACGACTTCACCGACCGGGCCGCGGATGCGTGACCGCAGGACTTCGTCGAGTCGGCGAGCGGTGCTCAGGTCGACCTCGCCGGCCACCCGGACGAGCACGGTGCGCGGGGTGGGGCGCGTGACGTGCAGGGACAGGTGGCCGCCGACGCCGATGCGGCCGGCGGTGATGAGCTCGTGGTCGGCCGAGCGAGGTTCGGGAACCATCGCGGGCACACCCTTTCGTCGGGCAGCGGTGGCGGGCCGGACGAAGGCGGAAGGGGGGTGGGCCCATAGGCACAGCCTGCCGCCCGGGCGCGGAACGTCCGGCAGCGGCTGACGGCTCAACCGTGAACCTTCACCATAGTGCATCTGTACTAGTCCGACCACCGGGGCCGTCCGGTCGGGTGGTCCGCCGGCGGCCCGCGCCGGCACCGCCACGCCGGCGGCGAGGAAGGAGCAACCGTGTCCACCACCGTCGTCAACCTCAAGGGTCACCGCGACGACCCGGACTACGCCGACGTCGTCTACGTCGGGCGCGCCATGCACCGAGGTGGCTGGCACCTCGCGGGGTCGAAGCTCGCCAGCCCGTTCAGGCCCGGCAAGGACGGCTCTCGCGAAGAGGTCCTCGCCCGGTACCGCGAGCACCTGCTGTCCCGGCCGGACTTGCTCGCCCTCCTGCCCGGCCTGCGCGGGAAGCGGCTCGGGTGCTGGTGCGTCCCCGAGCTCTGCCACGCCCAGGTGATTGCCGAGATCGCGGATCACGGCCCGTAACGAAGCACACCCCCTCCGCGAGTAACCTGGCGACACGAGGGGGTGATCGGTGGTGCCCGCGCGACGTCACGGCGGCTTCGATCAGGCTGAACTCCCGGCGGCTCACCGGATCAGGTGGTGGCTGGCCGCGGTGACGGCCGGCCTCGTCGCGGCCGGCTTCGCCGTCGTGCCGTACCTGCCGTTCTTCCAGGGCTGGACGTTCGTCCGCGACCCGAAGGTCGCGACCGTCGTCACCTGGACCGTGCTGCAGACGTCCGTCGTCGTCATCTCCGCGGTGCTGACGCTGTACTTCGTCGGCCGGGCCCGGCTGGAGGCCGCCGCCTTCCGCGCCAACCAGATCGACATCCGCCTCTTCGCCGACGAGCGTCCCGACGGCAGCCACGACCGCGAGATCGACTCCGCCGTCGAGCTGACCGCCGCGTTCAAGCGGATCCTCAACGAGTCCCGGCTCTACACGCCGACGCCGGTGCCGGGTGCGAGCAGCTCCTACGACTTCATCCAGATCGTCGAGCACGCCGGCGACTCGGCGGAAGGCTGGTGGAAGGCCGCCACCAAGCTGGTCCGGCTCGCCCAGCCGCCCGCCGCGTTCACCGTCACCGGCACCGTCCGGCCGGGCAACACCACCGGCCGCTACCAGCTCATCCTGGAGCTCGTCCGCGTCCCTCGGTTCGCGGCCAGCCCGCTGGTGATCGAGGACGAGAACTGGCCGCGCGTGCTGCACCGCGCGGCGAACGCGGTCGCCGCGCTGGTCATCCCGCGCAGCGCCTACGTCCGCACGAACATCCACTGGGCCGCCTGGCGGGGCGCGAAGATCCCGTACGAGCTGTTCGACGCCTACCAGCGGGCCAACCACTTCATCGTCCACCGCCGCTACGACGAAGCCCTCGCCGAGTACTACCGCGCGGTCCGCCTCGATCCGTCGAACGTCTACATCAGACTGGAGATCGCCGCCCTGCAGGAGCAGCTCGACCTGCACCTCGACGCGCTCGCCACCTACGACGACGTGATCACCGTCTGCAGCCGGGGCCACCCGAAGCTGGCGCGGTGGTGGATCGGCCCGGACTTCGCGCGCCAGCCGCGGCACGCGGGCCGCGGGCGGGCCGTCGCGCTGCTGATCGCCCGCTACCGGCACGCGCTCGTCCTCGGCCACGGCGACTCCGTGGCCGGCTCGTGGTGGGTGCGGCGCACGACGGCGGGCGCCCCCGGGGACGCGCGGGCGCTGCGCCGCGCCGAGCTGAGAGTGGCGCTGGAGCTGCGGTTCCGCCGGTACGTCGACCTCGACGTGCGGGTCCGGCCCTACGCGATCCCGCCGGAGAAGCGGCTCGAGCTGCATCGCCGCGTGCTGAAGGTGCCGGTCGACGAGCTGGTCGTCCAGGACGCGACGCCGGCGCAGCTGGCCGAGTACAACCAGCGGGCCGCCGAGATGCGCTCGTACTTCTGCGCGCTGTCGCAGTACGAGATCGAACGGCTCGTCGCGGACTACCGGCGGTTCAACCGGCGCTGGCGCAGCACCTGGCAGCAGCTGACGAACCGCGCGCTCGACCTGTCCCTGGTCTGGGCGGTGGTGCGGCGCGCGATGGCCGACGTCGAGCCGGTGACCGGCGCGGTCCCCGCGCCCGCGGTCGCGTACCCGGGCAGCCGCGTGCGGCTCGCCGACGTCTGCCCCGACCGCCGCTGGCCGCCGGACCCGCGGGCGATCGACGAGACCGTCGAAGCCCAGGGCTCCCGCCGGTCGTGGGAGGAGTGCTACAACGCGGCGAGCGTGTACGCCGTCGCGATGCTGGAGGTCGGCCCGCGTGGCGAACGCGACCTCCGCGACCGCGCGCGCAACCCGCGTCTCGTGGGCCCGGCGCGTGACGAGGTGGCCCGCCGCGCGGTCCGCGAGCTCTACCACGCCGCGACGATCAGCCACAGCGGCCGGCTGTCCGAGCGCCGGTCGTGGGTGATGGGGGAGGACCCCGACCTCGTCGCGCTGCGCGGGCACGAGCTGTTCCGGGTCTTCGAGATGGTCACGTTCTCGCCGGACCGCGCCGCGCCGCTGCGGCCGCAGCGCGCCCACGTCTGGGAGCAGGTCAGCTACGTCCGGCAGCTCGTCGGGGAGATCGCCGCCTGCCGCGCGCACTTCTGGCGCGCCCGGGCCCTCGACACCGGCGAGGGCCCGGACGGCCGGACGCTCGACCGCTGGCGCGCGGCCGACCGCGACGCCTGGCGCAAGCTGACCGAGCTCGCGACCGGCAAGCAGGACTGGTACACGCGGTACCAGGCGATCTGCGCGTTCCGCGCGTGGTCGGCCGACTCGGGCTACCCGGGGTCGATCACGGGCTTCCCGCTGTACTGCGAGGAACGGCTGCACGCCCAGCTGCGCGGCGCCGCCGGCCGGCGCGTGAAGACGGGCCTGGACCCGAACGTGGTGGTCCGCGAATACGTCCGCCAGTGCGACCAGCGCCTCGACCGGCTGGCCGCCGACATCGCCGAGCTCGAGCACTCCCTGGTCGCGGAAGACGGCTTCGCGGCCCGCGCGGAGTTGTGGACGGCCCTGTCCGCGTGGTTCGACGACGACATCGCGGACGGCTCCTCCGCCGACGAGCGGCGTGAGCGGTTCCGGAAGCTCCTCCGGGCCTAGGACCGCCGCGTGTAGCGGTGCTTCACCCCGACCGGGAAGTACTCCGGATCGCCGGCCGGGCGCACGACGACGTCCGGCAGCTGCCGCTCGGCGGGGACGTAGTGCGCGAACTCGCTGTTGAGCCTCTTCAGCTGCTCGCGCACCGACTCGGCGATCCGGCTCGCGTCGGCGGTCGCGCCCGGTGCCGTCTCGACCGTGATCCGCAGCCGGCGGTCGCGGTCGGCGTCCTCCACCGACTCGATGACGAACTTGCCCGTCACCGTGTCGCTGATCCCCGGCTGCTCCAGGCCGACGGTGACGTTCTCCGGGTAGACGTTCGCGCCGAAGAACGACACCGTGAACAGCGACCGGCCGAACACGTACACGAACGGCAGCTCCGGCCCGGGCGGCGGCGTGAAGCCGTGGCGGGCGCAGAAGTCCAGCAGCTCGGCGTGCGGCAGGAGGCCGCCGTCGTCGGCGATGTGGTAGCGGATCAACGGGATCCCGCCGTCGCCGGTGAAGACGAGCGTGCCCTCGTGCTCCTCGAAGAAGCGGCTCGCCGGGTCGTACTGCACGAGCGTCGGGAGGCGCGCGTCGCCGAAGACCTCGCGGGCCAGGTCCGGGCGGCCGGCGAAGAACCGGCGGATGCCCGCCGACAGCGGGGTTTCGGTGCCGAGGACGCCCGCGTCGGCCGTGCCGTACAGCGACGCGATGTCCCGGACCGGGTCGGCGATCCCGGCCCGCCGGGCCACGAGCTCGCGCCACTGCTCGCTGAAGACTTCGCCGGCCAGCACCAGTTTGATCGCGTACGCGGGCCAGTCGACGCCTTCGGCGAGGCCGGTGTCGACGACGTCCTTGACGAACGGCGGGTAGCCCAGCAGCACCACCTGCTCGAAGTGCGGCGCGAGCTCGGGGAGCACGCGCAGGATCTCCGCCTTGGCGTTGCCCGGCGCCACGACGGTGATCGGGCAGCCCTTGGCCGCGAGGTGGCGCACGCACGCGGTGGTGAAGAGGCCGCCGACCCAGGTGCCGAGCGGGAAGCAGACGACGGCGAGGGTGCTGCGCCGGTCGGCCTCGAACGCGTCGACCAGCACGGTTTCGAACCGGCGCGCGACGTGCAACTCGTCCTCGAGCGCGCGCGGCCAGATCGTCGGGTGGCCGCTGGAGCCGGAGGAGACGGCGATCATGTCGTTGCCCGCGAACGTCCCGCCGCGGCACAGCTCGGGCAGCGGGTACTTCCGGTGGTAGCCGGCCTTGTCGAGCAGCGGCAGCTGCCGGAAGTCGGCCATGGTCACGACGGTTTCCGGGGCGATCCCGTGCTCCCGCAGGAACTTCCGGTACGCGGGCACGGTCTCGGCGGTGCGGCGGAAGAGGTCGAGGACGTGGGTTCCGGACGGAGGTTCGGGCGGGCCGAAGAAGGTGTCGAACGCCTGCCGCACGCGGGTCTGCCGACCGAGGTCCATGATCGGAGCATAGCCGCGGGCGCGTGTCATGATGAGCGGCGTGAGCACCTCCGCGGAGCAGCAGCCCGCTAGCCCGCCGTTGACCCTCTACCTGGTCAAACGGCTCGAGCTGGTGATCAGGGCGCTGCTCGACGACGCACTGCGGCCGCTCGGGCTCACGACCTTGCAGTACACCGCGCTGACTGTGCTGGAAGCCAGCGGCGCGCTGTCGTCGGCGCAGCTGGCGCGGCGCTCGTTCCTGCGGCCGCAGACGATGCACGAGATGGTGCTGGCGCTGGAGAAGCGCGGGCTCATCGCGCGTACGCCCAAGCCGGACAACCGGCGCGTGCTGCTGGCCGGCCTGACCGAGACCGGGCACCGCCTGCTGGCCGACTGCGCACCGGCCGTGGCGGAGGTCGAGGACGCGCTGCTCGCCGACCTGAGCCCGGGCCAGCGCGCGACGTTCCGCGAGGGACTCCAGCACGGCGTCCTGGCACTGGGCGCGCTGTCTTCGCAGCGACGCTCCCCAGAAGCCTGATCCGCGACCGGGCTACCGGTTTCGTCCACCTGGCGGCTTGGCTCAGCTTGCCGGCGCGAAAGAACTAGGCCGGTCGAGTGGTCGCGGCAGACGGTCCGTAGCGAGCGTGTGGGGACGGGCGTTGGAGGGTACGTCCCAGACCTGCATCCGCATTCTGGAGGTTCGCCGACCGTGGCCAGGGCTCGCGACAAGGGTGACGCGACAACCGCGGCCCGGCGTGTGCTGTTGCTGGCCGGAGCGGTGGCCGCGCTGTGGCTGGTGTCGTGGTGGTTGTCGGGCCACGCCCAAGCCGCGACGCGCGAGGCGAACCCGATCGGCGAGGTGCTGGCCGGAGTCCTCGGAGGGCCGCCGCCGGGTGGGGCGGGTCAGGCGCCGAAGGACGAAGCTGGCGCTGCGGCCGGTGTGGTGGCTCCGGTGGCTGGTGGGGTAGAGCCGGTGTCGCAAGTGGTGCGGGCTGCCGCGCCGGTGGCTGAGCCCGTATCGCAGGTAATGCGTGCTGCTGCGCCGGCAGTTGAGCCGGTGCCGCCGGTGGTGCGCAGTGCCACGCCGGTGATTGAGCCCGTGACGCAGGTTGTGCGTGCTGCCACGCCGGTGGCCAAGCCGGTCTCGCAAGTGGCGCGGGCGGCCGCGCCGGTGGCTGAGCCCGTATCGCAGGTAATGCGTGCTGCTGCTCCGGCAGTTGAGCCGGTGCCGCCGGTGGTGCGCAGTGCCACGCCGGTGATTGAGCCCGTGACGCAGGTCGTGCGTGCTGCCGCGCCGGTGGCCAAGCCGATGACGCAGGTTGTGCGTGCTGCCACGCCGGTGGTCGAGCCGGTCTCGCAGGTAGTGCGGGCGGCCGCGCCAGTGGTTGAGCCCGTGGTGCGTTCCGTCGGGCCCGTTGTCGAGCCGGTGTCGCGCGTCGTGCGCGCCGCCGCGCCCGTCGTCGAACCCGTGGTGCGGGCTGTCGCTCCGGTTGCCGGGTCCGTGGTGCGTTCCGTCGAACCCGTTCTCGAGCCGGTCTCGCAGGTCGTGGGCGCCGTCGCACCGGTCGTCGATCCCGTGCTCGATCCGGTCCTGGACACCGTCGCGCCCGTGACCGACGCCGTCAATTCCACGATGGAACCCGTCACCGATGTCCTGTCCCCGGTGACCGAGCCCATCGGCGACACCCTGGCCCCCGTGGTCGAGCCGATCGTCCCGCCGGAGAGCGAAGGTGCCGCACCGTCCACTCCGGATACCTCCACCAAAACGTTGATCCGGCAGGCCCGCCAAGCGAAAGCCGCGCCGCCACAACGGGAAACCGTCCCGGCCATCCACCACGCCGCAGCCCTGCTGACCGCGCGGGACCGGACGTACGACCGGCCGAGTCCCGCGACCGGCCCCACCGCCGCGACCCCGCGCGAGGCCCACCGGACGCACCGGGCGCACCCAGTCCGCCAGGCCACTCCGTCGCAGCCGGTCCGCCACCCGGGCAACGCCCCGGCGCCGCGCTCCCCGGCTCCGGACGATGCCGCCTGCGGGCCCGCCCCCACCATCCCGCCGGCCTTCCTCACCCCCGATCACGGCCCGCGTGCCACTCACGCGTTCACGCCGTCGCACGGGGACTTCCTCCCGCTCTGGCGGGCCTGCGAACCGGGCACCGGCCCCGGCTGATCCCGTCCCGACTTTCCGCCCGTCGCGTTTCCGCGGCGCGATCCGCGCTGCCCGCGACAAGCCAGAAGCACCATCCACGCGTGATTGAGGGGCGAAATGGAAGCGAACGTGTTCGATCTCGGAAAGCTGCGAAGAGACGCGGTGGTCACCATCCGGCTGGAGGCGATGGCCAACGTCAGGCTCCTGACTGAAGTCAACTTCCAGGCCTACCAGCGCCGGCAGTACTACCGGATGCACGGCGGGGTGGCCACCGCACCGATGTTCAAGATCCACATCCCGGCCAACGCGCACTGGTTCCTGGTGCTCGACGTCGAGGGGCTGGACCACCTGCCCCTGCGCCCGCGGGTGAGCGTCGAGCCGGAGCCGGCCGTCATGGCTCGTGGACGCACCGGCCCCCGGTGAACGTCATCGCGACCTTCGCGGCCCCGATCTCCCGGTCGGGGCCCGCGAAGGGGTCGCGGTCGAGCACCACGAGGTCGGCGCGGTGACCGGGCCGGATCGTGCCCGTGTCGTCGAGGTGGTTGACGTAGGCCGAGCCCGCCGTGTACGCGGCGATCGCCGCGGCCAGGTCGATCCGCTCCCCGGGCAGGAACGCGGGCACGTCCTCGCCGTACGGGATCCGGTTCACCGCCACGTGGATGCCCTGCAGCGGGTCGGGGCTGCTCACCGGCCAGTCGCTGCCGGCGGCCAGGGTGGCCCCGGACCGCAGCAGGGCACCGAACGGGTACTGCCACGACGCCCGTTCGGCACCGAGGAAGGGGATGGTCAGTTCGTCCATCTGAGGTTCGTGCACGGCCCACAGCGGCTGGATCGTCGCGGTCGCGTCGAGCCGCCGGAACCGCGGGACGTCGTCGGGGTGCACCACCTGCAGGTGCGCCAGGTGGTGCCGGTGACCGGTCACGCCGTTGGCGGCGCGCGCGGCTTCGAGGGCGTCGAGCGCGTCCCGCACCGCGCGGTCGCCGAGCGCGTGGAAGTGCACCTGGAAGCCGTGCGCGTCCAGGAGCGTGACGTACTCGCACAGCGCCGCCGGGGCGACGAAGCTCAGTCCACTGTGGCCGGTGCCGCGGTAGGGGCCGAGCAGCGCCGCCGTGTGGTTCTCGGCGACGCCGTCGAGCATGATCTTGACGGTGCCGGCGCGGAAACCGCCGGTGCGCAACGATTCCCGGCGCTCCACCAGCTCGGGGAGCTGGTCGGCGCCGCGGGTGCGGTCCCACCAGAGCGCGCCGGTGACCCGGGCGGTCAGCAGGCCGCGACCGGACGCGGTGGCGTACGCGCGCGACGGGTCGGGCATGCCGGCGTACTCGCCGAGCAGCGGGTCCTGCCAGGCGGTGACGCCGAGCGAGTGCAGCAGCCGCTGCGCCCGCAGCAGCCCGGCGAGCTCGTCGGTCTCGCTGACCGGCGGCAGCAGCCGCGTGACGAGGTCCATCGCGCCTTCGTGCAGGACGCCGGTGGCGCCGTCGGCGTCACGCTCGATGCGGCCGTCGGGCGGGTCGGGTGAGTCCGCGGTGATCCCGGCGCGCTCGAGCGCGGCGCTGTTCAGCCACACGCCGTGGTGGTCGCGGTTGACCAGAACGACCGGTCTCTCCGGCACGACGGCGTCGAGCAGCGTGCGGTGGGGGAGACCGCCCGCGAAGGTGTCGAGGGACCAGCCGCCGCCGACGAGCCACCCGAGCCGCGGGTTCGCCCTGGCGTACGTGGCGACGGCGTCGAGGCAGCTCACGATGGTGCCGGCGCCGGTGAGGTCGCAGCGGCCGAGTTCGACGCCGCCGCCGACGGCGTGCACGTGCGCGTCCTGGAAGCCGGGCAGCAGCAGGCGGCCGTGAAGGTCGACGATCTCGGTGCGCGGGCCGATCAGCGGGCCCGGATCGTCGCCGACGGCCACGATCCGATCGCCGCGGACGGCCGCGAACCCGGCCCGGCCGCCGGGGGTGAGCACGGGGCCGCGGGTGAAGACGAGGTCGGCGTGCATGTCCTCGATCTTCCCGCATTGCCGGGCGCGCGTGGGGTACCCGGCCGGGATGCAGACGTTCCTGCCCTGTGCCGGCTTCGCCGCCAGCGCCCGCACGCTCGACCGCCGCCGGCTCGGCAAGCAGCGCGTGGAGACGCTCCAGGTGCTGCGCGCGCTGGTGGTGCCGGGCTACGGCTGGCGCCACCACCCGGCGGCGAAGATGTGGGCGGGGTACGAGGAGGCGCTGACCCGCTACGGCCTCGAGGTCTGCGCGGTGTGGTGCGCGCTGGGCGCGGCGGACACGTGCGCGGTGAAGCTCACCGATGAGTTCACGGCCGCGATCGGGCGAACGGCCGTTCGCACGCAGGACGAACTCGCGGCCACCGGCGACCTCCCGCCCTGGCTGGGCGACGAGGCCCTGCACCGCAGCCACCAGTCGGCGCTGGTGCGAAAGGACCCGGGCCACTACGCCGGGCAGTTCCCGGACGTTCCGCCGGACCTGCCGTACGTCTGGCCGCCCTCCGACCGCCCCCGCCGCACCGGCTGACGCTCCACTGGAAAACCGCACCGGACCTGCGTCTCCAGTGGTCCGCAAATGAATCACACACCGACCAACGGCGGATTTACAACGTTGTACCAACGATGTAAATGTTGTCCCCACACCGGCTCGCACGCCGTGGAAGGGGCCACCGATGTCCTCCCGAGAACGCGCTCACCTCACCCGCCGGGACCTGCTCCGGCTCGCCGGGGGCACGGCCGCCGCCGTCGCCGCGGCGCTGTGGCTGCCCGGAACGGCCGCCGCCGCGGGCACCTTCAGCCCGATCCGGCCGCCCGCCACCCCGCTGATCGTCCGCTCGCCGTACCTGTCCACCTGGCAACCCGCCGACACCCTCGCGGGCACCTGGTCGAGCTTCTGGACCGGGCACGTCACCGCCCTCTGCGGCCTCGCCCGCATCGACGGCGCCGCGTACGTCTTCGCCGGGTCGCCCGCCCTGCCGTCCGGCCCCGCGCTCACCCCGATGACGCAGGTCAGCCTGCAGGTCACCGGCACGCGCTCGACCTACGTGCTCACCGGCGGCGGCGTGAACCTCACCGTCACCTTCTTCTCGCCGGTCGACCCGGCGAACCTGCAGCGCCAGTGCGTGCCCTTCGGCTACGTGACCATCCAGGCCGCCAGCGCCGACGGCCGCGCGCACGCCGTCGACCTGCACTTCGACACCTCCGCCGAGTGGGTGCACGGCAACACCGCGACGCCGGTCACCTGGACGCAGCAGCAGTCGGGCGGCTACACCCTCTTGAGCTGCACCCCGGCGAGCCCGGGCGTCCTGCAGGAGAACGGCGACCAGGCGAGCTGGGGCTCGCTCGTGCTCGCCGCGCCGACGGCCGGCGTCAGCTGGCAGATCGGGCAGGACACCGTCGTGCGCGCCGCGTCGGCCGGGCAAGGTTCCCTGCCGAACACCAGCGACACCGCCCAGCCGCGCGCGATCAACGACCGCTGGCCCGTGCTGGCCGTCAACAAGAACCTCGGCACGATCCCGGCCGGTGGCTCCTCGACCCCCTTCACGCTGTCGATCGGGCACGTCCGGACGCCCGCCGTCCGCTACCTCGGCACCGAGCTGCGCCCCTGGTGGACGCACTACTGGGGCAGCTGGCAGGACATGGCCGTCTGGTTCGCCAACGACTACGCGAGCGCGCTGTCCGCCGCGACCGCGATCGACCAGCGCCTGCACGACGACGCCGTCGCCGCGGCCGGCGGCGGGACCACCGGCGAGCACTACGCCGGGATCTGCGCGCTGGCCCTGCGTCAGGCCTTCGGCGGTACCGAGCTCGTCGACCGCGGCGGCGCGCCGTGGGGCTTCCTCAAGGAGATCTCCTCCAACGGCAACATGTCCACAGTGGACGTCACCTACCCGGCGTTCCCCGCCTACCTCTACCTGTCGCCGGCCTACCTGCGGCTGATCCTGGAGCCGCTGCTCGACTACGCCGAGCGCGGCGGCTGGCCGATGCCGTTCGCCGAGCACGACCTCGGGACGCACTACCCGGACGCGACCGGGCACAACGACGGCAACGAGGAGAGCATGCCGGTCGAGGAGTCGGCCAACCTGCTGATCATGGCCGCCGCCCTGGTTCAGCGGCTGCCCGCGGCGGAGGCGAGCGCGTTCGCCACCACCCACTACCGGATCCTGCGGCAGTGGGCCGAGTACCTGGTCGGCAACACCCTGGACCCCGGCTTCCAGAACCAGACCGACGACTTCACCGGTTTCATCGCGCACAGCGCCAACCTCGCGCTCAAGGGCATCATCGGCGTCGGCGCGATGGGGATCATCGCCGCCGCCACCGGCAACGCGGCCGACGTCCAGCGCTACCGGTCGACGTCCCGCGGCTACGTCAGCCAGTGGGTGACCCTCGCGCAGGATGCGTCGAACCAGCACCTCAAGCTCGCCTACGACCAGCCGGGCACGTGGAGCCTGAAGTACAACGGCTTCGCCGACCGCGTGCTCGGCCTCGACCTGGTCCCGCTCGGCGTCGCAGCGCAGGAGGCCGCCTGGTACCAGGGCCGCGCCGGCGCCCACGGCGTCCTGCTCGACCCCCGCAACAACTACACGAAGGCCGACTGGGAACTGTGGACCGCGGCCTGGCTCACCGACCAGTCGAACGTCCGGAACACCCTGGTCGAGGGCGTGTACAGCTACGCGAACACGACGCCGCAGCGGGTGCCGTTCAGCGACTGGTACGTCGTCGCCGACGCCACCCAGCGCGGCTTCCAGGCCCGCCCGGTCGCGGGCGGCTACCTGGCCCTCCTGACGCGCCCGGCGGCGTCGGCGACGGTGTGGCGCAAGCTGCAGAACCAGCGCTCGGGCAAGGTGCTCGCCGTGTCGAACATGTCCCTGGCCGACACGGCCGAGGTCACGCAGTGGTCGGACAACGGCACGGCCGACCACCTCTGGGCCGTGGTCGACAACGGCGACGGCACCGTCCGGATCGTCAACCGCAACAGCGGCAAGGTCCTGGCGGTCCACGACCAGAGCCTCGACAACGGCGCCCACGTGCAGCAGTACCAGGACAACGGCACTCCCGACCACAACTGGCGGATCGTCGACGCCGGCGGCGGCTGGTCCAAGCTGGTCAACGTCCGCAGCGGCAAGGTCGTGGCGGTCGACCAGCAGTCCACCGCGGACGGTGCGCAGGTGACCCAGTGGGACGACAACGGCTCACCGGACCACCTGTGGCGGTTCGCCTGACGCCGTTTGCGACACTGGCGCCGTGTGCGCCGACCCCCTCCGCCGGTTCCTCGAGGAACGGGACCCGCCGACCCCGTGCCTCGTCGTCGACACCGACGCCGTCGCGGCCCGGGCGCGCGAGGTCCGCTCGGCGTTCCCGGGCGCGCTGATCCGGTACGCGGTCAAGGCCAACCCGGCGCCCCCGGTGCTCGACGCGCTGGTGGCGGCCGGGCTCGGCTTCGACGTCGCCGGGCCCGCCGAGCTCGCGCTGTGCCTCGAGCGCGGCGCGGCCCCGGCAGACCTCGCCTACGGCAACCCGATCAAGAAGCCCCGCGACATCGCCTTCGCCTTCGAGCGCGGGGTCCGGGAATTCACGTCGGATTCGCCCGCCGACGTCGACCACCTGGGCCGGTACGCGCCGGGCTCCGCGGTGTCCGTCCGGGTGGTGCTCGACGCGCCGGACTCGGTGACGCCGTTCGGCCGCAAGTTCGGCTGCGAACCGGCCGAAGCCCTGGACCTCGTGCTGCGCGCGGCCGCGCTCGGGCTGCGGCCCGGCATCGCGTTCCACGTCGGGTCGCAGCAGCCGGACGTCGCCGCGTGGGAAATCGGGATCGCCACGGCGGCGAAGCTGTTCGCCGAGGCCGAGGCGCAGGGGGTCGCGATGACGCGGCTCAACCTGGGCGGCGGCTTCGCGACCACGCACCGGACCGGCGTCCCGCCCTTGGCCGCGTACGCGGCGACGATCACCACGGCACTCGGCACGTACTTCCCCGGGCGCCGGCCCGAGCTGATGCTGGAGCCCGGCCGGGTGCTCGTCGCCGACGCGGGCCTGCTGCGGACCGAGGTCGTGCTGGTCGCGCGCCGCGGCGAGCGGCGGTGGGTGTACCTCGACATCGGCCGCTACAACGGCCTGGCCGAGGCCGAGAACGAGGCGATCGCCTACCGGTTCGAGCCGGTCGGGGCGCACGCCGGCCCGGCCGGCCCGGTGGTGCTCGCCGGGCCGACCTGCGACGGCGACGACGTCCTCTACCAGCGGACGCCGTACGAACTGCCGCTGTCCCTGCGGAGCGGGGACCGGCTCGACCTGCCCGGCACCGGGGCCTACACCGCGAGCTACGCGTCGGTCGGGTTCAACGGCATCGAGCCGCTGCGCACCTACTGCGTCGGGAGGTGGGGGAATGCCTGAAGTGGGCCGGTTCACCGGGCGGCACGTGCTGGCCGAGCTGCACGGCATCGACCCCGGGCTGCTGGACGACGCCCCGCGGCTGGGGGAGCTGCTGCGCGCGGCGGTGACCGAGGCGGGCGCGACGGTCGTCGACATCGTGGCCAAGCGGTTCGCCCCGCAGGGCGCCACGGTGATCGCGCTGCTGGCCGAGTCGCACGCGTCCGTCCACACGTACCCCGAGCACGGGTCGCTGTTCGCCGACGTGTTCACCTGCGGCGAGCGCGCCGACCCCGAGCACGCGCTGCGGCTGCTGGCGAAGTCGCTGGACGCCGCTTCGGTTCACCTGTCCCTCCTGCACCGGGGAGAACGCTGATGCCCACGATCCACGAACCGGTCGGCGCCGGCCTCACCCGCGTCTGGGAGATCGACGACGTCGTGTACAACGCGCGCACGCCGTTCCAGGAGGTGCTGATCGGGAAGACCGCGCAGGGGATTTCGCTGTTCTGCGACGGCGAACGCCAGAGCACCGAAGCCAGCCAGCTCGTGTACCACGAGGCGTTGATGGTGCCCGCGCTGCTGCTGGCCGAGCAGGTGCGGCGGGTCCTGATCATCGGGTCGAGCGAGGGCGTGGCCTCCGAGCTGGCGGTGGACGCCGGGGCCACGCACGTCGACCACGTCGACATCGACGAGCAGGCGGTGCGGGCCTGCGCCGAGCACCTGCCCTACGGCTACACGACCGCGGACCTCGCGCGCGGCGACGGGCCGGTCCGGGTGTCGTTCGAGGACGGCTGGGCGTTCCTGGCCGCGGCCGAGGCCCGCGGCGACACCTACGACGTCGTCGTCATCGACCTGCCGGACGAGAACACCGACCCGGACGCCCAGCACAACCGCTTGTACGGCACGGACTTCCTCGGCCGCTGCGTGCGCGTGCTGGCGCCGGGCGGGGTGGTGACGTGTCAGGCGGGCTGCCCGACGCTGTGGCGCAACGAGACGCTGCTCGCGTCGTGGCGGCGGTTCCGCGAGGTGTTTCCGACGGTGCTGTACTTCGGTTCCGACGAGCACGAGTGGGCCTTCCTCTCCGGTCGCGCGGACCGCGTCGGCGAACCGGGTGCGCTGGTGGCGCGGCGGTTCGCGGAGCGGGGGTGCCGGGCCTCGACGCTGGACGCCGACGCCCTGCTCGCCGGCGCGACCCCGCCGTTCTCGCTCCGGCGCGACACTGGTCCGAACCAGTCCTGACCGTCGATTTCGCTATGCCTGTCAAGGCAGGGTGAAATAGCGGGAAATGGATTTCCCGCACACCGGGTTGTCGTGTTACTCCGTTCAGTGGCCGTCGAATAGGTTGCGACCGCGCTACGATCCGTTCCGCGCGCGATCATCGTGATCAAAAAGGCACCGTGGCCCATTTGGAGGAGCGTCATGCTCGGTATCGTGGTCGTAGCCGGAATGATTCTGTCCGCCGTCGCCGCACCCGTCGATTCCGTGGCGGAATCGGCTCCGGCCGAAAAGATCACGCTCGACGTCAAGACCATCAACGGGTCCGGCTGCCCGGCCGGCACCGCCACGGCGTCGGCCGACGTCGCGTCCGACAACACGTCGTTCACGGTGCACTACACGAACTTCACCGCCAAGGCCGGCGGGGGCGCGTCCGCGCTCGACGCCCGGAAGAACTGCCAGATCAACGTGCTCGTCCATGTGCCCCAAGGGTTCACGTACGCGATCGCCGGGGTCGAGTACCGCGGCTTCGCGCACATCGAGAGCGGGGCGAGCGCGCTCGAGCAGGCCAACTACTACTTCGCCGGCACGTCACCGACCGCGCGGGTCCGGCACACGTACCCGGGCCCGTTCCACGGCGTGTGGCGGGCGAGCGACACCACCGACGTCGCGGCGTTGGTGTTCGCCCCGTGCGGCGAGGACCGCAACCTGAACATCAATGCGGAACTGCGGGCGGACGCGGGTACCTCCGCCGGAACGAGTTACATCGAAATGGATTCCGAGCACGCGAGTGTCGACACGATTTACCACTTCGCGTGGAAGGACTGCTGAATTCGATGGAATTCGCCGGACGGCCCGCTCATCGGAACGGCTCCGGTGAGCGGGCCGTTCGCCTTATACGTGCGTGACCAGAAGGGTCACTCCCGCTTCGCCGCCGCAGTCGACGAAGACCGGGCCGACGCCGTTGCCGATGTGCTGCGCCACCGTCGCCTTGGCGACGAAGTGCTCCGGCCCGGCGTCGACGATCCGGATGTTCTCCAGAGCCGGGTGCTCCACAAGGGACGAACGAGGGCTGCTGTCGCGCGTCCGAGATCCGCCGACTGCGGCGTCCGGGTGGCTGAAGTGCCCTTCAGCTCGCGTGGCCACTCGTCCGGTGGTCAGCCTCTGTGCGCCAACAAACTTGCGAGGCGCGAGGAGTCAGTCGAAGGCGCTCGACGCCGGCAGCTCGGCCGGTTCGGCGTTCGCGGCGGGCAGCACGCCGCATCGTCGCTCGAACCGCTCCATCAGGACGGTGGCGATCAGGAGGGCGACTGGGGTGCTCACCGCGATCCACATGGAAGAAGACCTACCCACCCCCGCGTGAGATGAATCGCCGGGGTCGGCGCGGGAGCGGGTTCCGGCGGCGGCCCGCGCCTCGCGAACACCCGTCTGCCTGGGCGTGGCCGCTCAGGTCACCGGTTGGTCTCGATCTTCCGCGGACAGCCGGGTGATCACGTCCAGCAGGCCGGCGCGGAACGTGTCGTCCTCGCCCAGGACGCCGAGCAACGCCGGCTCGGCCCGCACCGCCCGTTCGTGCACCTCCCGGCCGCGCGCCGTCAGCCGCGCCAGGTGCCGGCGCGCGTCGGCCGGGTCCGGCGTCCGGGTGACGAACCCCGCCTTGGCCAGCCGGTCGAGCGTGCGGCTCATCGTCTGGTCGGTCACCTGGCAGCGCTGGGCGAGCGTGCGCTGGGGGAGTGGCCCCTCGCGCAACGTGTGGAGGGCGATCAGCCCCGCGTGGGTGAGTCCCATTCCGTCGAGCACGGCCGCCCAGCGGTGCTCGACCAGGCGCGCGGCCACCGCCAGCAACCGGCCGGTGGGCCAGGTGCTCAGGTCGGGTTCGGGGGTTGTGCTCACCGTCACTCCGGGTCGTCGTGCAGAATGTTCAGCTTGCTGAACAATTGGGCGTGTTCGCCCTCGAAAGGACCTTAGCGACCATGAACGACAAGCCGCGCCGGCTCCGCTGGCTGATCCCCGCCCTCCTGGTGATCGCCTGGCTGGGGCTGGGCGGGTTCGGCGGGCCGTTCGCCGGGAAGCTGAGCGAAGTCGCGAAGAACGACAACGCCGCCTTCCTGCCGCGCTCGGCCGAGGCCACCGAGGTCTCCGACGAGCAGAAGGCCTTCACCCCGCGTCAGGTGCTGCCCGCGACCGTCGTCGCCGAGCGCACCACCGGCCTGACCGCCGACGACCGCCGCTTCCTCGCCGCCAAGGCGCGTGAGCTGGGCGGTATCCCCGGCGTCGTCGGCCCCCTCGGCCAGCCGGAGCAGGCGCCGCGGGACGACCAGGCCGTGCAGCTGGCCGTGCCGATCCTCGCCGACGGCAACCCCGCCGACGTCGTCAAGGAGGTGCGGGCGCACCTCGAAGGCGCCCCGGCCGGGCTCACCGTGCTGGTCACCGGGCCGGCCGGGCAGATCGCCGACCTGGTGAAGGCGTTCGGCGGCATCGACGGCATCCTGCTCCTCGTCGCCGGCGGCGTCGTCGCGCTGATCCTCATCGCGGTCTACCGCAGCCCGCTGCTGCCGTTCCTGGTGCTGCTCTCGGCGGTGTTCGCGCTCGGGCTCGCCAGCCTCGTCGTCTACCTGCTGGCGAAGAACGACGTCCTCGCGCTCAACGGCCAGAGCCAGGGCATCCTCTCGATCCTCGTGTTTGGCGCGGCGACCGACTACGCGCTGCTGCTCGTGGCGCGGTTCCGGGAACAGCTGCGGGACACGCCGAGCCGGTTCGACGCGCTGAAGCTCGCCTGGCGCGCGACGCTCGAACCGATCGCCGCCTCGGCGGGCACCGTCATCCTCGGCGTGCTGTGCCTGCTGTTCAGCGACCTGAACTCGAACAAGGGCCTCGGCCCGGTCGCGGCGATCGGCATCGGCGCCGCACTGCTGGCGTCGACCACGTTCCTGCCCGCCGTCCTGGCTCTGTGCGGCCGTGGCGCGTTCTGGCCGTTCAAGCCGGCGCTCGGCTCGCCGCACCCGGAGACGGCCGGGATCTGGGGCCGCGTCGCGCGGCTGGTCGGTCGCCGGCCGCGCACGGTCTGGGTGGTGACGGCCCTCGTCCTCGGCGTCGGCGTCGCGTTCCTGCCGCAGCTCAAGGCGTCCGGCACCGCGCAGTCCGACGTCTTCCTCACCCAGGTCGAATCCGGCACCGGCCAGGACGTCCTCGGCCGGCACTTCCCGGGCGGGCTCGGCGCGCCCGCGATCACGATCGCCGACGCCGGCGCACTGCCCGCCGTGCTGAAGGCGTCCACCATGGACGGCATCGCGCAGTCGTTCCCCTTGCCGGGCCCGGACGGGCAGCCCAAGGTCGTGAACGGCCGCGTCCAGGTCCTGTCCGTGCTGAACGATCCGGCGGACTCCGAAGCGGCGGTCGCGACCGTCGGCAAGCTGCGCGACGCCGTGCACGCGATCCCCGGCGCGGAGGCGAAAGTCGGCGGCCCGACGGCGATTCAGCTCGACACGCAGAAGACGTCGGAGCACGACCGCGCGCTGATCATCCCGATCGTGCTGCTGGTGATCTTCCTCGTGCTGGCCCTGCTGCTCCGGTCCCTGCTCGCACCACTGCTGCTGATCGCGACGGTGGTGCTGTCCTTCGCGGCGACGATGGGCGTGTCCGCCCTGGTGTTCAACCACCTGCTGGACTTCCCGGGCGCGGACCCGGTCGTGCCGCTGTTCGGGTTCGTCTTCCTGGTGGCACTGGGAATCGACTACAACATCTTCCTGATGACGCGGGTCCGCGAGGAGGCGCTCAGCCGGGGCACGCGCGACGGCACGCTGCGCGGGCTGTCGCTGACCGGCGGCGTGATCACGTCGGCGGGAGTGGTGCTCGCCGCGACGTTCTCGGCGCTCGCGGTGATCCCGATCCTGTTCCTCGCCCAGATCGCGTTCATCGTCGCGTTCGGCGTCCTGCTGGACACGTTCCTGGTGCGGTCCCTGCTGGTGCCCGCCCTGACCGTCGACGTCGGCCGGCGCATCTGGTGGCCGTCTGCGCTGGCGAAGGCCACGAAATCGCCGGCTTGACGTCCGCGTGCTCGACCACCGGCCGCCCGACCTTCTCCGGTTGCAGTGAATGACTCATTCCTGGCGTCCAGCGCCAGGAATGAGTCATTC
>NZ_JBFBBQ010000114.1:0-25424 GCF_040682775.1 Amycolatopsis sp. NPDC051106
GTCGTTCGTCGCCGCCAGCAAGCTCGGCGCCGACCTGATCCTGCTCAACACCGGGCTGTCCGCGGCCTCGGTCAAGGATAGTCCCTCGATGCGACATTCACGGACTTGCGTCAGCGTTTGCGGCCGACCCCGCCCAGGGTCAGGAAGTTCAGCTCGCTCAGCGCGTGGATCCGGGGCCCGTCCGGCCACCATTCGTGCGGGTAGACCAGCCCCGGCCGGAGCAGTTCCGTGCCCTCGAAGAACGCCGTGATCTGCTCGCGCGTGCGGTGCACGCTGCCCAGCCCGGTGCCCTGGAAGCTCGTCTCCAGCAGCCGCGCCAGCTCCTGGCGGGGCGAGTCCTCTTCCGGGTCGAAGTGGTGCGTGAGCAGCAGGTACGAGCCGGGCGCGAGCGCCGCCACGTACTCCGCGACGATCGACTTCGCGCGCTCGTAGTCGTCGATGTGGTGGATGATCGAGGTCAGGATCAAAGCCACCGGCCGGGAGAAGTCGAGGTACTCCTTGACGACCTCGTCGGCCAGCGTCTCGGCCGGACGGGTCAGGTCGGCGCCCGTCACGTGGGTCAGGTAGTTCTCCTCGAGCAGCGCCCGGCCGTGCACCTGCACGACCGGGTCGTTGTCGACGTACACGACCTGCGCGTCCGGGTTGTACCGCTGGGCCACCTGGTGGGTGTTCTCCGCCGTCGGCATCCCGGAGCCCAGGTCGAGGAACTGGTCGATGCCGCGTTTCCCGGCCAGGAACCGGACCGCGCGCACCAGCCAGTCGCGGTGCTCCTTCGCCATCGCCCGCGCGCCGGGCGCGATCGCCAGCAGGCGGCGCATCGCTTCGCGGTCGACCTCGTAGTGGTCGTGACCGCCCAGCAACGCGTCCGACAGCCGGGCCAGGCTCGCCTTGGTGAAATCGAGGGACGCCGAGCCTCCCTCGGTCCCGGACCGCAGGTCGCCAGGCGTCATCGGCTGTTCTCCCTCGTCTGCGGCGCCGGCCCCCTGCCCGGGCCCGGCCACCTGTGTCCGGCAACGGACAGTGCACAGACTACGACATGGCGTTCATCAAGTGAACCGGGCCGAAGGGCCTTGGCTACCAGGGACAACTACCCCATCGGGACCTCGCGCCACACGTGTCCGCCGTCCGTGGTCCGATACAGGGCGGAGCCGCCGTCGGCGTCCGGCTGGCCGTCGACGACCACGCCGGTGCCCCCGCCGGGGAAGTCCAGATCGGACAGGCTGAGCCCGCGGTCGGACAGCACGCTCGTCGTCCAGGTGCGGCCGCCGTCGGCCGTGCTGTGCAGGAACCCGGTGCCACCACCCTCGGCCGCGACCGTCGCGGACGCCGGCGACGCCGCGGCGAAGCCCTGCGTGATCCCGGCGAAGGGCGCCGCGTCCCCACCGCTGAACGTCCCGCCGAGCTTCGCCGCGTGCCGCAGCCGCCGCTCGGTCGAGCCGGGCTGCGGCGAGCCGGGGCTGCTGCCGCACAGCGCCACGACCTGCCGGTCGCGGACCCCGGCCAGCGAGGCGACCGACCCGGCCGGGCACGGCGGTTCGGCCGGGGTGAAGCGGACGCCGTCGCGCGAGGTCCAGTACTTCTCGGTGCCGTAGTCCGCGCCGAGCGCGACCTGCAGGCCACCGCCGGCGGCCAGGTCGCCGTAGGTGATCCCGCCGGTGGCCGCGAAGCCGGGTACCGGGACCAGCACCGGTGAGCCGGCGACGCCGGAGTACAGCCGCGTCGAACCGCGTCCCTCGCCGAAGGTGGTGAGGACGGCGAAGACCCGGCCGGCGGTTTCGGTGATCTTCGAGAGGTAGTAAGGCTCCCGCGCGCCGACGAGGCCGACGGGGTGCCAGCTCGCACCGCCGTCGCGCGTCGTGCGCACGTGGACGCCGTCGCTGACGTACGCGACGCGATCGTCGGCGAAGGTCAGCGCCACGTGGTTGTGGTTGTCCGGCAACGGCATCGGCGGTGCGCCGAGCCGGCGCCAGTGCGCCCCGCCGTCGGTGGTGCCCAGCAGCGCCGGGCACCACGACCCCGCGCACGGCGAGTACCCCAGGACGTAGCCGGTGTCCGGGCCGGTCCAGCTCGTCGAAGCGGGCCGGAACCCCCTCGGGACAACGGTTTCCGCGGTCGCGGGCGAGACGGACACGGCCAGGAGGGTGAGGACGGACGCGAGCAGCGCCGGGAGTCTCATGATCACACGGACGTGCCGCGCGGGCCGGGGTTGCGCGTCAGGCTCGAGGTTCCGTCGCGCGGCTCAACACGCCACAGTCAGCCGGGCATCGTGCTCCGCGAGGTAGCCGGTGGTCACGTCAGGCCCTCGGTGAACGAGGCCACGAAGCGCAGCAGGTCCGCACCGGCGGCGAGGTCGCCGTGCACGATGATCTTCATGGTGGCGCGCTCCTGGTCGTAGAGGGTTTCGACGCGCAGGGGCCGCTCGCCCCCGTCCCGCGGGCCGTTCACCGAGGCCCCGACGACGGTGGCGATCCGGTCGGCCGTCGCCCGGTCGACGCCGGCGACCTCGGCGACGCCCGAAAGCTCGGCGACGGGCCGGTCCGGCCGCGGTCCGGTGACCGGCAGCCCGGTGAACGCCTCGAGGTCGTCGGCGGCGATCCGGTACTGCTTGCCGATCCGGACCGCCTTGAGCCGCCCGTCCCGCACGTAGTTCCGGACCGTCCGGACGTGCAGCCCGAGCTTCGCGGCGACCTGTTCGACGGAGAAGACCTCCTGCGCCATGACCCTCCTCGTTCCGCAAACGACCCTAACACGGCCAGGCCAGGGGCAGTTTGGGGAATACGCGGTTCGCTCACCCGGGTGACGGGTATTCCCCGGTGTTGCTCCCGCTCGCCCAGGTACGTCCACATCGGACGGTCGAAAGGACGGCGACGTCGATGCCGTATCCCCCGCCCCCCGAACCGTACGAACAGCCGTACGAACCGGCTCCGGCCGAAGAAGTCGTGGAGCGCACCCACCCGCGCATCCGGATCGTGCGCACGGTCAACGCCCTCATCCACCTCGTGTGCGGGGTGTTCGCGCTGGTGCTCGCCGTGCACATCCTGCTGGTGTTCGGCGAGGCGAACGCGGCGAACGGCTTCGCGCACCTCATCTCCGAGTGGTCGTCCGGCGTCTCCCTCGGCCTGCGCAACCTCTTCACCCCGGACAACGAGAAGTTCCGGGTCTTCTGCAACGACGGCCTGGCCGCGGTCATCTGGCTGGTCATCGGGGCCGTGCTGACCGACGTCATCACGCGCATCGGCGTGCCCGGCCCGAAGCGGGTCTGGTACCGGCGCCGCAGCTACTACGGATGACGCGCAAGAAGCCTCCCCGGTCACGACCGGGGAGGCTTCTTCACGCGGTGGGTCAGCTCTGCCGAGGCTGTTCGGCGACCGTCTCGACGGGCTGCGGTTGCGGCTGCGGCCGGGCCTCGGCGGCGTCGGCCGGCCGGGGAGCGGGAACGCCCTGGGCGGCGACCACGTCGAAGTGCTCCCGGCACCAGCGGCCGTAGCGGCGTGCCTGCACTGTCATTGCGTCCACCTCCTCTCCACGGGCGATCCTGGTCACCCCCTCAGCGTCCTCCGCCCCGGGTCCGAAAGCCAACAGATTTAAGCGGGACTTAAGGACACGGCCGGGTGAACGTCCACAAAGGACGTCAGCCCGCGAACTCCCGCACGACCGTCCGGCAGAACGCCGGCAGGTCGTCCGGATTGCGGCTCGAGACCAAGCCGTTGTCGACTACTACTTCTTCGTCGACGACGGTGGCCCCGGCGTTACGCAGGTCGGTCCGGATGCTCGGGTACGACGTCAGCGTGCGGCCACGCACGACATCCGCTTCGACGAGCGTCCACGGACCGTGGCAGATGACGCCGACCGGCTTGCCCGAGCGCACGAAGTCGCCCGCGAACTTGACCGCGTCGGGGTTCGTCCGCAGGTTGTCGGGGTTCATCGTGCCGCCCGGCAGCAGCAGCGCGTCGAAGTCCCCGGGGTCCACGTCGGCCACCTTGCGGTCGACCGGGAACCGGTCGCCCTTGTCGATGTCGCCGTTCATCGCCTGGATCTCACCGGTGTCCAGCGAGACCAGCTCGACCGTCGCGCCCTCGTCGAGGACGGCCTGGCGCGGCTTCTCCAGCTCGACCTGTTCGACGCCGTCCGCGGCCAGGATCGCGACGCGGCGTCCTTGCAATGCGTTCGCCATGAGATTCCTCCGTCGGGGTCAGTGCACGAAGGAACTACCCGCTCGAAACCCGGCCAAACCAGGTCCACAATGGACTGTGACATCCCGGGCTTCGCCCGGGGCCGGGGGCTTCGCCACCCGGAACCCCCACAAGAGCCGTCATCAGTCCGAGCACTCGATCGCCAGCACGGCGATGTCGTCGTGGGCTGAGCTGCCGAGCCAGTCGCGCACGGCCTGCCGCAGCCGCCGCACGACCTCGCGGGCAGGCTCGCCCGCCGCGGTCGCCAGCACCGCGCGCAGCCGGTCGTCGCCGAAGAGCTCCGTCGGGTCGTGCCGGTTGCGGGCCTCGGTGATGCCGTCGGTGTAGAGCAGGCAGACGTCGCCGTGCTCCAGCCGCACCTCCGCCTCGGCGAACCGGGCCTGCGGCGAGATCCCGACCAGCGTCCCGGGGACGGTGACCTCTTCGACCACGCCGCTCCGGCGGACGATCAGCGGCGCCGGGTGGCCGCCGGAGGCCAGCGTCAGGCCGACGCCGCCGTCGGACGGCCGGGCCGTGCCGAGCACCAGCGTGGCGAACCGGCTGCTGCCGCCGGCGATGAGCAGCTCGTTGAGCAGCCGGAGCAGCGTCCGGCCGTCGCGCTCGACCATCGCGAGCGCCGTCAGCGCGTGCCGGACCCGCCCGGTCAGCGCCGCGGCCTCGGCGCCCTTGCCGCAGATGTCGCCGAGCACCAGGAACGCGCTGCCGTCGTCGTGCGCGAGGACGTCGTAGAAGTCGCCGCCGACCGCGAGCACCCCGGCCGCCGGCTCGTACCAGGTCTCGAACCGGGCGCCGTCCAGCTCGGGCGGGTCGACCGGGCGCAGCGTGGTCTCCAGGCCGCGCGTGGCCTCTTCTTGGCGGGCGTAGCGCTGCGCGTTGGCCAGCGCCGTCCCGGCCGCCTTCGCGAACTCGACCACCGCGCGGCCCTGCTCGGCGCCGAACTCGGGGTCCGCCTTGCGGCCCAGCAGCAGGGCTCCGGTGACGCCGGCGCTCGCGTTCGGGCCCAGCGACACCACCGCCACCTCGGCGTGCCCGGCGAACCGGTCGGCCACCACCGAGGGCAGGGTGGCGATCTCGGGCTCGGGCACGGCGGCCGGCTGCGGCTTCCCGGTGGCCGCGAACGTCGCCGCCAGCACCGGCGCGACCTGCGCCGGGACGCGCCGGATCCGGCCGTGGCCGTGCGCCGACGGGCGCTCGCAGCTCCACCACTCCCACCGGCCGCGGGTGGTCGGCAGCAGCACGAAGACGGTCTCGGCCAGCGCGGAGGCGGCCAGCTCGGCGATCACCCGCGCGGTGCCGTGGCGCCCGTGCGCGGCGGCCAGCCGGGGCCCGGCCTCGGCGAGGAAGTCGCCGACGTGCCGCTGCGGGACGTCTTCCGCGGGGACGGTCCAGGCGTGCCAGCCGCCCGGCAGGGCACGGATCCGGGCCGGACGACGATTACCCGCCACGTCGACGTGCCCGACCACCTGGCTTACGGGGGTCCGGGTGGCGGAGCCCCCGGCCAGGGGCGAAGCGCCTGATGTCGGAGTCTCGGCGACCGGGTGCAGCCGCGGCTCGGCGCCGCCGGTCAGCGTCTGCCCGGCCGGGTTCGCCCAGCGCAGCACCCCGTCGGCGTCCTGGAGGAACACCGCGTCGCGCACGTCTTCGAGGACGGCCCGCACGAAGGCGTCGAAGCCGGGCGGCGCGTCCTCACCGGTCATCGGCGGCAGGGCCGCCGAGGCCGGGGCCGGACGTGACACCATGCACGGACCTCCTGCCTCCGGACTGCTATCGCACGGCTACCGCGTGAGCGGGCGGACTGGCTCGAAGTGTAGGGCGAATCATGACACGCTGGGTCATGGACCATGGCTGGCGCATGCGTGGTGGAGAGGGTCGGCACACATGACAACGGAATCCCAGAGCGAGGCGGCGGCGCTGGAGCGGCTGCTCGTGGCGGTGCGGGATCTCGGGGACGGCAACTTCCGCCGGCGGCTCGTGCCGCACGGCGACGGCATCTCGGCGCAGCTCGCGGTCGCGTTCAACGACATCGCCGAACGCAACCAGCGGCTGGTGAGCGAACTGCTGCGGGTGCGCGCGGCCGTCGGCCAGGACGGCAGGCTGAGCGAGCGGGTGGAGGCCGAGGTCGGCCCCGGCGGCTGGAGCACCGCCGTCGAGAGCGTCAACGGCCTGGTCGAGGACCTCACGCGGCCCACGATCGAGCTGGACCGCGTGCTCGGCGCGGTCGCCGAGGGTGACCTCTCCCAGCCGATGACCCTCACGCTGGACGGCCGTCCGCTGCAGGGCGCGTACGCGACGCTGGCGAAGACAGTCAACGGCCTCATCGCGCAGCTGTCGAGGTTCGCCGCGGAGGTGACGAGGCTCTCCCGCGAGATCGCGGGAGAGGGACGTCTCGGCGGCCAGGCGGTCGTCCCGGGCGTGTCCGGGACCTGGCGCGACCTGACCGATTCCGTCAACTTCATGGCCGACAACCTGACCGAGCAGGTCCGCAACATCGCCCAGGTCACCACCGCCGTCGCGCGCGGCGACCTGACCCAGAAGATCAACGTCGACGCCCGCGGCGAGATCCTCGAGCTCAAGAACACCATCAACACGATGGTGGACCAGCTGTCGTCGTTCGCCGACGAAGTCACCCGCGTCTCCCGCGAGGTGGGTTCCGACGGCAAGCTCGGCGGCCAGGCGCAGGTGGCCGGCGTCGCCGGGACGTGGCGCGACCTCACCGACTCGGTCAACCAGATGGCCGACAACCTGACCGACCAGGTCCGCGGGATCTCGCAGGTGGCGACCGCGGTGGCCAACGGCGACCTGACGAAGAAGATCGAGGTCGACGCGCGCGGCGAGATCCTGCAGCTGAAGAACACGCTCAACACGATGGTCGACCAGCTCTCGGCGTTCGCCGGTGAGGTCACCCGCGTGGCGCGCGAGGTCGGCAGCGAGGGCAAGCTGGGCGGCCAGGCCGAGGTGGCCGGCGCGGCCGGGACGTGGCGCAGCCTGACCGACTCGGTCAACCAGATGGCCGACAACCTCACCGACCAGGTCCGCAACATCTCGCACGTGACCACGGCCGTGGCGAAGGGCGACCTGACCCAGAAGATCACCGTCGACGCCCGCGGCGAGATCCTCGAGCTCAAGACGACCATGAACACGATGGTGGACCAGCTGTCCGCCTTCGCCGACGAAGTCACCCGCGTCGCCCGGGAGGTCGGCACCGAGGGTCAGCTGGGCGGGCAGGCGCAGGTCCCGGGCGTCGCCGGCACCTGGCGCGACCTCACGGGGTCGGTGAACTTCATGGCGAACAACCTGACCACCCAGGTCCGCAACATCGCCCAGGTCGCCACGGCCGTCGCGCGCGGCGACCTGACGCAGAAGATCGCGGTGGACGCCCGGGGCGAGATCCTCGAGCTCAAGACCACGCTCAACACGATGGTCGACCAGCTCTCCGCCTTCGCCGACGAAGTCACCCGCGTCGCCCGCGAAGTCGGCACCGAAGGCAAGCTCGGCGGCCAGGCCACCGTGCCCGGCGTCGCCGGGACCTGGAAGGACCTGACCGACAACGTCAACTTCATGGCGAACAACCTGACCGACCAGGTCCGGAACATCGCCACGGTGACGTCGGCGGTCGCGAAGGGCGACCTGACCCAGAAGATCTCGGTCGACGCCCGCGGCGAGATCCTCGAACTCAAGACCACGCTCAACACGATGGTCGACCAGCTCTCCGCCTTCGCCGACGAAGTCACCCGCGTCGCCCGCGAAGTCGGCACCGAAGGCAAGCTCGGCGGCCAGGCCACCGTCCGCGGCGTCGCGGGCACCTGGAAGGACCTCACCGACAACGTCAACGTCATGGCCACCAACCTGACCGACCAGGTGCGCAGCATCGCCACGGTGGCGGCCGGCGTGGCCAACGGCGACCTGTCGAAGAAGATCTCGATCGTCGCCCAGGGCGAGGTCGCGGCGCTGGCCGAGACGCTCAACGGCATGGTCGAGACGCTGCGCGCGTTCGCCGACGAGGTCACCCGCGTGTCGCGCGAAGTCGGCACCGAAGGCATCCTCGGCGGCCAGGCGCGGGTCCCCGGCGTGGCCGGGACCTGGAAGGACCTGACCGAGAACGTCAACTTCATGGCGCACAACCTGACCAGCCAGGTGCGCAACATCTCGCAGGTGACCACCGCGGTCGCGAAGGGCGACCTGACGAAGAAGATCGACGTCGACGCCCGCGGCGAGATCCTCGAGCTCAAGACCACGATGAACACGATGGTCGACCAGCTCTCGGCGTTCGCCTCCGAGGTCACGCGCGTGGCGCGCGAGGTCGGCACCGAGGGCAAGCTCGGCGGCCAGGCCGAGGTCGACGGCGTGTCCGGCACCTGGCAGCGGCTCACCGAGAGCGTGAACCAGCTGGCCGGGAACCTGACCACCCAGGTCCGCGCGATCGCGCAGGTGGCGACCGCGGTGACGGCGGGCGACCTGACCCGGCACATCACGGTCGACGCGTCCGGTGAGGTCGCGGACCTCAAGGACAACATCAACCAGATGATCGCGAACCTCAAGGAGACGACGAGGACCAACCGCGAGCAGGACTGGCTGAAGACGAACCTCGCGCAGCTGTCCGGCCGGATGCAGGGGCACCGCGACCTGGCGTCGGTCGCGGCGCTGATCCTGTCCGAGCTGGCCCCGCTGGTCCGGGCCCAGCAGGGCGCGTTCTTCCTGGCCCGCGACGACGACCGCGACGGCACGGTGCTCGAGTGCATCGCCGCCTACGGCCTCGCGCAGTCCCGCGCCGGCCTGCGGTTCGCGATCGGCGAGTCGCTGATCGGGCAGGCCGCCGTGGACCACCGCACGATCCTGGTCCAGGACGCGCCGCCGGAGTACGCGCTGGTGTCGTCCGGGCTCGGCTCGGCGTCGCCGGTGAACCTGATCGTGCTGCCGGTGCTGTTCCAGGGCGAGGTGCTCGGCGTGCTGGAGCTGGCTTCGGTCAACGAGTTCAGCACGGTCCACCAGGACCTGCTGGAGCAGCTGCGGCACACGATCGGCGTCAACGTCAACACGATCCTGTCCAACTCGCGGACCGAAGCGCTGCTCACCGAGTCGCAGCGGCTGGCCCAGGAGCTGCGGGCGCGCTCGGAGCAGCTGCAGGCCCAGCAGGGCGAGCTGCGGCGGTCCAACACCGAGCTGGCCGAGAAGGCCGCGCTGCTGGCCCAGCAGAACCGCGACATCGAGGTCAAGAACAGCGAGATCGAGCAGGCGCGCCAGGAGCTGGAGGAGCGCGCCGGGCAGCTGACGGTGGCGTCGCAGTACAAGACCGAGTTCATGGCCAACATGTCGCACGAGCTGCGGACGCCGTTGAACAGCGCGTTGATCCTGGCGAAGCTGCTGTCGGAGAACCCGGAAGGGAACCTGACGGAGAAGCAGATCCAGTTCGCGAAGACGATCTACGCGGCCGGGTCCGACCTGCAGCAGCTGATCAACGACATCCTGGACCTGGCCAAGGTCGAGGCGGGCCGGCTCGACATGCAGATGTCCGACATCACGCTGCCGGAGCTGGTGGACTACGTCGAGTCCCTGTGCCGCCCGCTGACGGCGGACAAGGGCCTGGAGTTCGCGGTCCACATCGACCCGCCGGTGCCGGGCAGCGTCCACACCGACGAGCACCGCCTCCAGCAGATCCTGCGCAACCTGCTGTCGAACGCGGCGAAGTTCACCGACGAGGGCGGCGTCCGCCTCCACATCCGGGCGGCGGACCCGGCGGAGGTGGAGCAGGAGAGCTTGAAGAACGCGCCCGGCATCATCGCGTTCGCCGTCGAGGACACCGGGATCGGGATCCCGGAGGAGAAGCTGGCGGTGATCTTCGAGGCGTTCCGCCAGGCGGACGGCACGACGAGCCGCAAGTACGGCGGCACGGGCCTGGGGCTCAACATCAGCCAGCAGCTGACCGAGCTCCTGGGCGGCGAGCTGCGGGTGGTGAGCGAGCCGGGCGTCGGATCGACGTTCACGCTGTACCTCCCGGTGGCGGCGGCCAACCTGGTGGACCCGGCGGTGACGGCGTTGTCCTCACCTCGCCTGCCGGCGGTCCCCAGCACGGTCCTGGTGGCGGCCCCGGACGTCACCCCGAAGCGCTTCCACGGCGAGAAGGTCCTCATCGTCGACGACGACTTGAGGAACGTGTTCGCGCTGGCAGCGGTCCTGGAGCAGGCAGGCCTGGAGGTGGTCTACGCGGAGACGGGCGTGGACGGAATCCGGGCACTGGAGCGCCACGAGGACACGGCACTGGTCCTGATGGACGTGATGATGCCGGAGCTGGACGGCAACGCGACGATCGCGGCAATCCGGGCAGAAGCGGCCAACGCGGACCTGCCGGTGATCGCGGTGACGGCCAAGGCCACACCCGAGGACCGTGCCCGCACCCTGGCCAGCGGAGCCGACGACTACATCACCAAGCCGGTGGACACGGACAAACTGCTCGACGTGATCGCGGCATCCCTGGAAGCGGACGCCGCATCGCTTGGAGCGGGTGACGGGAATCGAACCCGCGTAGCTAGTTTGGAAGACTAGGGCTCTACCATTGAGCTACACCCGCGTGCCCCCGGAGGTACCCGGGTGCGAGATCAGCTTAGCGTGACCCGCTAGGCTGACCGCACACCCCCCTGGGGGTGTCACGGGATGTGGCGCAGCTTGGTAGCGCATTCGCTTTGGGAGCGAAGGGTCGCAGGTTCAAATCCTGTCATCCCGACCCGGGTTCGAGGCTTCGCTTCGCGGGCGCCTCTTACCCTCCTTTATTTCTCCCGGGGGCCGAGCCCCCGGACCCCCACGGTGCCTCTGCCTCCGTCTGGGCGGTCTGCCGCGGCTTGCGCCCCTGGCCGCCGCTGGGCGATCTGCCGCCGCTTAACCGGCTTCCGCCTCCACCTGGGCAATCCGCCGCCGAACTGACCCTGGCCGCAGCTGACTGGCCTGCCGCCGCTTAACCGGCTTCCGCCTCCGCCTGGGCAGTCCGCCGCCGCTTGAACCGGCCACTGGCCGCAGCTGGGTGATCTGCCGCCGCTTAACCGGCTTCCGCCTCCACCTGGGCAATCCGCCGCCGCCGAACTGACCCTGGCCGCAGCTGACTGGCCTGCCGCCGCTTAACCGGCTTCCGCCTCCACCTGGGCAGCCCGCCGCCGCTTGAACCGGCCACTGGCCGCAGCTGACTGGCCTGCCGCCGCTTAACCGGCTTCCGCCTCCGCCTGGGCAGTCCGCCGCCGCTGAACTGACCCTGGCTGCAGCTGGGTGGTCTGCCGCCGCTGAACTGCCTCGGGCCGGTGGCCGCAGGTGGGTGGCCGCCGGCGGCGGCCACCCCTCCCTGGTCAGTGGCCGTATGCCACCAGCGTGTTCGTTGCCGGGACCACCACCAGACCGCCGCCCGCTGCCAAGCCCGTCAGAGGCTGGGACACGTTGTGCTCGTCCGGGGCGGCGATCGGGGAACCCACGTTCGTGGACCACACCGGCTCACCCGTCGCGCCGTTCAGCGCCCACAGCTGGCCCGTGCGGGACCCCACGTACACGTACCCGTTCACGACGATCGGGGCCGACGACAGCTGGTTGTCGCCCGCGAACGTCCAGCGGGACTCCAACGTCCGGCTGTGCCGCTCCGTCAGCACGCCGTTGTCGACGAAGTAGCCCTGGTGGCCGTCGATCGCCGGAGCCGGGGTCCAGCCGTCCGCCGCCTCGTACGTGCCGCGGACCGCGCCGTCCGCCACCGTGAGGACCGCGGGCTCCATGCCCGCGTCGTCGCGGATCCACAGGCCGCCGTCGGCCACCACCGGGGTGCGGCCACCGCCACCCGAGCAGCTGGTCGAGTGGTGCCAGATCGGCGTGCCCGACTTCGGGTCGAAGGCGTAAGCCTGTTCACACGCATAGGCAACGTAGACGCCGCTCGCCGTGACGGCCGGCGAGCTGTCATCGCCGTTCGCGACCCCCTGGGTCCACAGCACCGCGCCAGTCGCCGCGTCCACCGCGTACAGGGTGCCGCCCGAGCCGGCTCCACCCGTGTACACCACACCGGCCGCGAAGGTGGGCGGTGAGCTGAAGGCGGACTGACCGGGCATCTTGGCGGACCACAACTCCGCCCCCGTCGCCGGGTTGAACGCGCTCAGCACGCCGTCGTAGTTCTGCGCGTAGAGCCGGCCGCCCCCGTACGCGAGGGCGGACCACCAGTACGTGCCGCCGAGTCCGACGGGAGCCCAGGCATCCTGCCCGGTCGCCGCGTCCAAGCCGTGGAGAACGGTGCCGTACCCGTTCGGCGACGACGACGTGACGAACACGCGCCCGCCGGCGACGATCGGGTACGACACGTTCCCACCCAGATCGCGCTCCCACTTGCGGTCGAGCGGCGGCGCGGCCACACCGGCGTCGACCAGGGTGCCGTCGTGCCGGGCATCGACCTGGTAGGTGACCGAGACACCGGTTTGCGCCGCCTGCGCGGCCGGCGCCGCGAACCCGGCGATCGGCAGGACAGCACCCACCACAACGGCGATGGCTCTTCGGAAGTTCACTCGTGTTCCCCTCGGTCCGGCCCCGCCGCGGCGGGACGTGCGGGAGCGGGCCGGCCCCCGGATCCGGCGGCCCGCAACCCATCCCCACAGAACCCGGACGATATCCGGTGGGTCCGACATTTTCGGACCATCGCGCGACGGCATGAGCGTCCCACCGCCAGCGCACCCGGCTCGCGGGTACGTGATCCGTGACGACAGTCCCTCCCGGCACGGTATTCGCAGCAGGCACACCGAAAAACGACGTAAAGCGGTGAGTCCCGACGAGCGGGAATCCCGGCTCCGAGCTACGACGAAGCCACCCGGCCCGCCGGTAGGTGAACCAGCCACTCGGTCAGCGTCGAGGCGATCAGCTCCGGTTGGTCCTCCGGTGTGTGGTGGCCCGCCACCACCGGGTGGTGAACGACCTCCAGCGATGCGAACGTCCGCGTGAACCAGTCGATCATCGGCGGGGTCAGCATCGTGTCGAACGCCGGCTCGAACGTCATCAGCAGCTTCGGGACCGCAGGTGACGAAGCCAGCCAGTCGTCGAACTTCCCGATCCGCGCCACCACCTCGGGCGGTGAGCCACCCAAGGGCAGGGACTGGGCCCAGCGCAGCAACGGGATCCGCGACGACGGCGTCGGATACATACTCGCGTACTCAAGCGGGAGACTCCCGAGGAAGTCCGGCAGGTCGGTGACTCCCGGCGCCTTGATCGCGCGGAACACCTCCGCCCCCGCCGGCGGGAACTCCTCCCACGTCATCGGCTTCAGGATCGCCTCCGTGAACGCCAGAGCCCGGACGCGGCCGGGGTGGCGGGACGCCCAGTCCGCCGCCAGCGCTCCTCCCCAGTCGTGGCCGACCAGGACCACGTCCTCCAAGGAAAGGGCGTCGAACCACGAGTCCAAGTAGCGGGCGTGGTCGTCGAAGGAGTACTCGATGGACGGACGCTCCGACGCGCCCATGCCGATCAGGTCCGGGGCCAGCCTGCGGCCCGGCACCGACGGCAGCACCTTGCGCCACAAGTACGACGACGTCGGGTTGCCGTGCAGGAACACCACCGGTGCGCCCTCGCCCTCCTCACGGTGGGCCAGCACGCTCACTTGAACGCCGCCGCGGTGCGCACCGCCCAGTCGGCGAACGGGCGCGCCGGGCGGCCCAGTACCTGCGCGACGTCCGGGCTCACCCGCTGCTCCGCGGGCAACGGCGTGCCCAGGATGTCCAGCGTCGCCTCGGCGACTTCGGCGGGCATGAAGCCCGACATCGCCGAAAGCGCTTCCTCTCGAGTCTGCGAGATGAAGCGCACCGGCTCGCCCAATGCCGTACCGATGGCCGCCGCCTGCTCCCGCGGGGAAATCGGTGCCGGACCCGTCAGCTCGTACGTCCGGCCCGCGTGCGAGGGATCCAGGAGACAAGCTGCCGCCACCGAAGCGATGTCCTCAGGGTCGATCACCGGTAGCCCGACATCGCCGAACGGGGCCGCCAGCGTCCGTGACGAACGCACGCTTTCCGCCCACTGCAACGCGTTCGACGCGAAGCCGCCCGGGCGCAGCACCGTCCATTCCAGACCCGAGCCGCGCACCGCGTCCTCGAAGAACGCGGGGTGCCGACCCGTTCCGACGCCCTGCGAGGACAGCAACACGACCCGCGCGCCGCCCATCTGGTCCAGTACCGGCGAAAGCGGACCCCGGAAACCCGGTGACAGCAACAGGAACACTGCCGACGCGCCCTCGAAAGCCGGACGCAGCGACGCCGCGTCCGACAAGTCACCCGGAAATTGCCCACGGCGGGACACGGCCCGCACTTCTTCACCCGCGGCCGTCAAAGCTTCCGCCAACGGCCGTCCGACGTTTCCCGTCGCTCCAGTCACCACGATCATGCGGACGACGCTACATTCGGACGTATAGTAGGTACCTAGAGGAAAGTATTGGATGGAGGCCGCGAAAGTGACCGAGACCACACCCGAGCTCGCCTGCCCTATCGCCCCCATCGTCGACATCGTCTTCAGCCGCTGGACGACGCCGATCCTGTGGTCGCTCAACGAATACGGGCGTCAGCGGTTCGTCGAGCTCGAGCGCCGCATCGCCACCATCACCCCGAAGGTGCTCACCCAGCGGCTGCGGCAACTGGAACGCGACGGCCTGATCACCAGGACCTACCACGCCGAAGTCCCGCCGCGGGTCGAGTACGAGATCAGCGACCTCGGCCGCAGCCTCGGCCCGATGTTCGCCACCCTCGCCGACTGGTCGCCCAACCTCGGCAAGGTCGAAGCGGCTCGGCAGGCCTACGACTCCCGCGGCTCCACCAGGTAGCCGTCGCGCCGGACAGCTCTCGCCGCTACGGGGAAACGTCCAGGTAGTCCAGGTTCGCCGGGCCGTCGGCCGTCGTCGCCGTGACTCGCACCGTGTGCCGGCCCGCCGTCAGAGCCAAGGACCGCGACACCGTGCTCCACGTCGTCCACGCGCCGGTCGGCGGGAACGGCACGCCCGTGGCCACGACCGTGCCGTCGACCGCGATGTCCACCGGGCGCGCGGCCGTCGTGCCGTTCGCGTAGCCGAACGTCAGTGCCGACGCCGGCCCGTTGACCTGCCACTCGACGTAGCTGCCGGCCGCGTTGGCGCCGTTCGCGAAGCCCGTCCCCGAGAAGCCCGCGTGGTTCGCGTCCACCGTGCCGCCCGCCGACAGCGAAGCCGACTCGGCCTCGTAACGAGAAGCGCCCGAGGACAAGCGGTAGAGCACCGTCGCGTGCGAGGGCACCGAAGCGCTGATCGTGCCCGAAGTCGTGCGGACCGCCTTGCTCCACAGGTCCTTCAGCGTGTACGACGACGCGCCGCCGATCCCGGTCGCCGCCGCGGAAGTGCTGATCGTCGCCGTGGACGCCGTTTCGTTGGACAGCGCCACCGCGCGGTCGCCGTTCGCCAGGACCTTGCTGTAGACGACCAGGCCGCCGTTCGCGCTCAGCACGGTCGCCTGCTTGCCCAGCGGGTCCTGATCCAGCGCGATCACGTCGGTATTCTTCAGGATGGTGAAGCTGTCGTCGGACACCTTCCGCAGGTCGCTGCCGATGAGCAGCGGCGCCGCCATCATCGCCCAGAGGCTGAAGTGCGTGCGGTACTCGACGGCGGTCATGCCGCCGTTGCCGACCTCGAGCATGTCCGGGTCGTTCCAGTGCCCGGGGCCGGCGTACTGCGCGAGGCCGCGGTTGGCCTGCGCCTTGCCGATCATGCTCGACCACTTGTCGGAGATGTCCCCGGTGGTGCGCCACAGGTTGCCGACCGGCGCGGCCCAGGTCCACGGCTTGTTCTGGCCCCACTCGCAGATCGAGTACGCGATGGGCCGGCCGGACTTCGCCAGCGCGTCCCGCATCGCCTCGTACCGCTGTTGCGCGTCGACGCCCTGGTTGTTGCAGTTGTCGTACTTCAGGTAGTCGACGCCCCAGGACGCGAAGAGGTTCGCGTCCTGCCGCTCGTGGCCGAGGCCGCCGGGGAAGCCGGCCTTGTTGCACGTCTTCGTGCCCGCGCTGGTGTAGATGCCGAACTTCAAGCCCTTCCCGTGCACGTAGTCGGCCAGCGACTTGATGCCGCGCGGGAAGCGCACCGGGTCGGGGACGAGGTCGCCCTTCGAGTCCCGGTCCGGCAGCGCCCAGCAGTCGTCGATGTTCACGTACTGGTAGCCGACGTCCTTGAGCCCCTTGCCGACGAAGAGGTCGGCGATACCTCTGATCATTGATTCGTTGAAATTGGCTTTGCACTGCGTGGAGTTCCAGTTGTTGAACCCCATCGGTGGCGTGCGCAGGAGCCCGTTTTCCAGGGCGGAAGCCGGAGTCTGACTCAGGACAGTGCCGCTGACCGCGAGAGCGAACGCGGAGGCCGCGACCGCTGTGCGCCGGAGGAAGGACATGCTTGCTCCCTGGTGGAGACATCGGAGGTCTACACCAGTTAGTAAAGGGTCCTGCTCAACCGGACGTCAAGAGATCATGTATCAGATATGAAATCTGGTTTCCGCTGGCCGGGACGCTACTCCGCCGTCACCTGCCGGGCCGTCGCCATCGCGCGTTCGGTCTCCCAGAACGCCCGCATCGACGTGATCAGCCCGTCTTCGCCGACGCGGTAGACGAACACCCCGTCGGTGTCGACGCGGTAGCCGCCCGGCAGGTACGTCGTGATCGTGCCGACGTTGGCGCACTCGTCCCCCGCCGCGTGGGAGTCGCGGATCGTGAACTCGAAGCGCTCGACGTTGCCGATCGTCTTGTCCCAGAACGCGCTGATCCCGTCGCGGCCGTGGTGCCCCTTGCCCTCTTCGTCGAAGAACGAAGGCCCGACCGGGTCCTCGACGACCGCGTCGGGGGCGAACAGGTCCAGCCACGCCTCCTTCTCCCCCGCCGTCACCGCGGTCATCGACGCGAACGCCGCACGCCGCGCGGGCGGCTGCTCCGCCGACGTGTCCCAGCTGACCCGCACGCCCATGGAAGTCACTCCTCGAACTTGGCGATGATCTCGGCGCCGAACTTGTGGATGGATTCGAGCTTCGGCTCGACCGGCGCGTCGAACCCGACGCCGTCGAACACCCACGGCATGGTGATGATGTCCGTGACGCCGGCCTCGGCCTGCTCGCGGTAGCCGTCGAGACCGAACTTGTCGATGCAGACGGCCTGGTATTCGAACGGGTCGTCGGCGCGGCCGCGCTCGGCCAGCAGCTCCTTCAGCCGGGCGATCGTGTCGCGCAGCTCCTCGAGCTTCATCATCGCCGACGACCAGCCGTCGGCCACGCGGGCGGCACGCCGCAGCGCGACGTCGGTGTGACCGCCGATGTAGAACGGCACCCGCTTCGGCGGCGCCGGGCTCATCTGGATCTTGTCGAAGTCGTAGAACTCGCCGTGGTACTCGACCATGCCGCCGTCGAGGATCAGCCGGAGCACGTCGATGGCCTCGTCGACGCGCTTGCCGCGCCGCTCGAACGGGACGCCGCAGTACTCGAACTCCTGCGGCAGCCAGCCGACGCCGAGGCCGAGGCCGAAGCGGCCGCCGGTGAGCACCGACGCCGAGCCGACCTGACGCGCGAGCAGCACCGGGTTGCGCGAGCCGAGCTTCAGCACGGACGTGTAGAACTCGATGCGGCTCGTGACCGCGCCCATGGCCGCCGTCGCGACCAGCGGGTCGACCCAGGGCGTGTCGGCGGTCCAGAACCGGCTGCCGTCGGGCGTGTACGGATAGTCTGTGGACACCGTCTCGGCGTAGAAGAGCGAGTCCGGCAGGGCGATGGACGCGAAGCCCGCCTCCTCGGCGGCCTGGGCGAGTTCGCCCAGCTGATCAAGCGGGTTCATCGCGATCGACAGGGTGAACTTCATAGCGTCGAACTATAACGTGTTCTAGTTTCTTCGGCCAGGTCTGACGGTGTGCCGGATCACGTCACGGGAACCCTCCGCGTAGCGTCCGCGTTGTCCGAATCAAAAGGTGACTTCCGGTCACCGGGGCACCGAGCTTCTGGGAGTGGTCCATGGGCACCGCGATCTTCCTGATCGTGCTCGTCGTCGTGATCGTCGGTGGCGGCCTCTATTTCTCGCGGCAGCGCGCCGCGGCCCGGCAGCGGGAACTCGACGACGCGAAGGCCGACGCCCGGCGCCTCGTCGAGCGGCTCGGCGGCCAGGTCCTCAACCTCAACGGCAACGACACCGCGTCGATGCAGGCGATGGCGGACGCCGCCGAGCGGTACAACGCGGCCGGCTCCCAGATGGAGCAGGCGCGCACGATCGAACAGGCCCGGCTGGTCAAGGACACCGCCGTCGAAGGCCTCTACTACGTCCGCGCCGCGCGCGTCGCGATGGGCATGGACCCCGGCCCGCAGCTGCCGGAGGAGGCCGAGCGCGAGCGCGCCGGCAAGGTCACCGAACGCCGCGACGTCGACGTCGAGGGCCAGCACTACGCCGCCTCGCCCGACGCGGGCCAGGACACGCCGTACTACTACCCCGGTGGCCGCGTGGCCGGGCGGCCGGTGCCGCAGGGCTGGTACAGCGAGCCGTGGTGGAAGCCCGCGCTCGTCGCCGGCGCCTGGGGTCTCGGGTCGATGTTCCTGTTCAGCGCGATGTTCTCCGGCATGGGCGGCATCGCCAGCGCCGGGGCCTGGGAGTCGGGCTACGACGCCGGCCAGCAGGACGCGCTCGAGTCCGGTGACGCGGGCGGCGACGGCGGCGGTGACGGCGGAGGCGACATGGGCGGCGACGCCGGCGGCGACTGGGGCGGCGGCGGTTTCGACGGCGGCGGCTTCGACGGCGGGGGCTTCGACGGCGGCGGTGGCTTCGACTTCTGAGGCCGGTTCTCAAGCGCCCCAATGTGGCATTGGGTGCGTCTGACGCACCGAACGCCACATTGGGTGCGTGGGACGCACCGAACGCCACATTGGGTGCGTGGGACGCACCGAACGCCACATTGGGGCGCTCGGGGTCAGGCCGGCTGGCAGGTGGGGCACCAGTAGAGGTTGCGGCCCACCAGCTCCGAGTTCGCCACCGGCGTCCCGCACACCAGGCACGGCTGTCCGGCCCGGCGGTAGACGTACACCTCGCCACCGTGGCGGTCCACCCGGGCCGCGCGGCCCATCGCCTCCGGCAGGTGCTCCGGGCGGACCGTGTCGATCCGGCCGACGCGGACGCCGTCGCGCATCAGCGTCACCAGGTCGGCCCACAGGCCGTCCCACAACGCCCGGTCCAGCGCACGTCCCGGCGTCAGCGGCGCGACGCCGTGGCGGAACAGGACCTCGGCGCGGTAGACGTTCCCGACGCCCGCCAGCACCGCCTGGTCCATCAGCAGCGCCGCGATCGACGTCTTCGAGCGCGAGATGCGCGCCCAGGCCTGTTCGGGTTTCGCGTCGCGGCGCAGCGGGTCCGGGCCGAGGCGCGCCTTGATCGCGTCGACCTGGTCGGGGGACAGCAGCTCGCACCGGGTCGGCCCGCGCAGGTCCGTCCAGTGCGTCCGCCCGGCCAGCCGCAGCCGGACCTGCCCCACCGGCTCCGGCGCGGGCAGCGGGGACTCGCCGAACGTGCCGTAGAGCCCCAGGTGGATGTGCACGGTCCCGTGTGGACCGTAGTCGTGGAAGAGGTGCTTGCCGTACGCCTGGGCGCCGACGAACACCTGACCGTCCAAACGGGACGCTTCGGCGGCGAACCGGCCCTGCGGGCTGCTCACCTCGACCGGGGCGCCGGCGTACCGCCGCTTGTGCAGCCGCGCGAGCCGGTGGAGCGTGTGCCCCTCGGGCATCAGGCCTCCGGCAGCGCCGGCGGGGTGCCGGTGCGCTCGTAGTCCAGCAGCTGCTGGACGCGGCGCGCGTGCCGTTCCTCCGGCGAGACCTCGGTCGCCAGGAAGGCTTCGACGATCTCGGTGGCCTGCTCGGCGGTGTGCATCCGGGCGCCGACGCCGATCAGCTGGGCGTGGTTGTGCTCCCGGCACAGCTCGGCCGTCTCGACGCTCCACGCGAGGCCGCACCGCGCGCCGGGGACCTTGTTCGCGGCGATCTGCTCGCCGTTGCCGGAGCCGCCGACGACGATGCCGCGGCTGCCCTCGTCGGCCACCACGCGCAGCGCCGTCTCGACGCAGAACGCCGGGTAGTCGTCGGCCGCGTCGTAGACGTGCGGACCGATGTCGGTGACCTCGTGGCCCTGCTTCTCCAGGTGAGCCACCAGGTGGTTCTTCAGCTCGAAGCCGGCATGGTCGGATCCCAAGTAGACACGCACGGCTGGGAGTCTGCCATCACGGCCGGTTTCGGGCATGCTCCGGGGGTGGGCATCTGGGAGCAGACGGGGTACGACGTCCGGCTCGACTGGGGCGCCGAAGGCGTGGCCGCCCTCGGCCGGGAGTGCGCCGTGCTGGTCGTCGTCGACGTGCTCTCCTTCAGCACCACCACGGATCTCGTGATCGGCCGGGGTGGCCGCGTGCTGCCGGCCCGCTGGCGCGACGAGCGCGGGGTGGCGCAGGCTCGGGCGGCCGGCGCCGTCATCGCGGGTGAGGGCGCGTTCACCCTCAGGCCGTCTTCTGTGACGGAAATCCCGCCGGGAACGCTGCTCGCGCTCCCCTCGCCCAACGGCGCGACGCTGTGCGACGCCGCCGCGGCGACCGGCGCGCGGGTCCTCGCCGGCTGCCTGCGCAACGCTTCCGCCGTCGCCGCGAAGGCGCGTGACCTGGGCAGCCCGATCGGGCTCGTCGCCGCGGGGGAACGTTGGGGCGTGAACATCTTCGGTGAGGGCGAAGTGTTCGGCCCGCTGAGGCCGTGCGTCGAAGACCAGCTGGGCGCCGGCGCGATCGCCGCCGCACTGGCCGGGCTCGGCCTGTCGTTGTCCCCCGAAGCCGCGCTCGCCGCCCGATCGGTCGACGTCGCGGCGCTGGCGAGCTGCGTGTCCGGCCGCGAGCTGACCGAGGCCGGGCACGGCGGCGACGTCACGCTGGCCTCGCAGCTCGACGTGAGCGATGCTGCTCCCGTACTGAGCGAAGGAGTACTGGCATGAACGGGCGCTGGATCGAGGTCGCCGACGGCGTGCACGCGCGCCGCTACGAAGAGCTGGACCTGACCGTCGGCCTGGTGGTGGGCACCGACCGCTGCCTGGTCGTCGACACGCGCGGCGACCTCGAGCAGGGTGCCGAGCTGGCGGCCGCGGTCCGCGAGCTGACCCCGCTGCCCTGGTCGGTCGTGTACACGCACGCCCACTTCGACCACACCTGGGGCACCGAGCGCTTCACGCCCTGCCCGGTCTGGGCGCACGAAGGCTGCCGCGCCGAGCTGACCGAGGACCCGGAAGGCGCGCGCGCCACCTGGATCGCCCACTACCGCAAGCAGGGCAAGACGGAGACCGCCGACGCCATCGCGCGCACCACGTTCGTCGTGCCCGACCACCTGTTCACCGACCGGACCGAGCTCGACCTCGGCGGCCGGACGGCCGTCCTGCTGCACCCCGGCCGGGCCCACACCGACCACGACGTGATCGTGCACGTACCCGACGCGGGGGTGGTCTTCGCGGGGGACATCGTCGAGAACGCCGAGCACGGCTTCAGCGAGTTCTCGTTCAGCTCCGAGTCGGATCTGACCGCCTGGCCGGACACGTTCGACACGATCCTCGCCCTCGAACCCCGGGTGATCGTGCCCGGCCACGGCGAGCCGGTCGACGCCGACTTCGTCCGCTACCACCGCCACGGCCTGCACGAGCTGATCGCGCTCAAGGCGGCGATGGGCCGTGGTGAGACGACCGAGGCCGCCGCCGTGGCAGCTTCGCGCTACCCCGGCGACGTCACCTTGGCCGCCCTCGCGACACCTTGAAGGAGACTCAGTCGAAGTTGAGTTCGCCCGACCGGGTGCGCTTGAGCTCGAAGAAGTCCGGGTAGCTCGACAGCGCGACGGCGCCGTCGAACACCTTCAGGGCGTCTTCGCCGCGCGGGATCGAGGACAGGACCGGGCCGAAGAACGCGACGCCGTCGATGTGGATCGTCGGGGTGCCGACGTCCATGCCGACCGGGTCCATGCCTTCGTGGTGGCTCTTCTTCAGCGCCTCGTCGTACTCGGTCGAGTGCGCGGCCTCGGCCAGCTCGGCCGGCGCGCCGATCGCGGCGAGCGCCTCCTTGATCACCGTGTCGTAGTCCTTGACGCCCTGGTTGTGGTAGCGCGTGCCGAACTCGGTGTAGTAGTCGCGCAGCACCTCTTCGCCCTTGAGCTGCGACAGCGCGACCGCGACGCGCACCGGGCCCCAGCCCTTCGCCAGCAGCTCCTTGTACTGCTCGGGCAGCTCGTCGCGGCCCTCGTTCAGCACCGACAGGCTCATGATCCGGAAGTGCAGATCGAGGTTGCGGTGCTTCTCCACCTCGAGGATCCAGCGCGAGGTGATCCAGGCGAACGGGCAGATCGGGTCGAAGTAGAAGTCGACCTTCGTGGGCTGCTCGGCAGCGGTCATCAGGTTCTCCTGTGCGAAGTCAGGTCCGGTCCGGGGGCGGGCACACCCCCACACAGCGGGCCAACACCTCCGGACCCGGGCTTGTTCCCCATCGCCCGCCACCCCGTCCCCATGATTGGATGCGAGGAGTTGAAAACCGATACCAACGACCAGAGGTGCCTGTGCCCGCCCCCAACCTGACCCGCGACCAAGCCAAGCTGCGCGCGGACCTGCTCGACGTCACCGCGTACGACATCGAGCTGGACCTCACCGACGGCCACGGCGGCCCCGGTGAGAAGACCTTCGCGTCGAAGACGACCGTCCGGTTCTCCAGCGCCCGGGCCGGCGAGCGGACGTGGGTCGACCTCGTCGCCGACCGCGTGCACTCGGCCACCCTGAACGGCACGGACGTCGACATCAGCGCGTACGTCGAGGACAAGGGCATCGCGCTGGCCGGCCTGGCCGAGGCGAACGAGCTCACCGTGACCGCCGACTGCCGGTACATGAACACCGGCGAAGGCCTGCACCGGTTCGTCGACCCGGTCGACGACGGCGTCTACCTGTACACGCAGTTCGAGACGGCGGACGCGAAGCGGATGTTCGCCTGCTTCGACCAGCCCGACCTCAAGTCGGTCTACCGGCTCACCGTGATCGCGCCGGACGGCTGGAAGGTCGTCTCGAACACGATGGCGGAGTCCGCGGAGAAGACGCCCGAGGGCGCCGTCCGCACGGTGTTCAAGGAGTCCGAGCGGCTCTCGACCTACCTGGTCGCGCTGGTAGCCGGCCCGTACGCCGAGTGGACCGACGAGTACACCGACGAGCACAAGACCATCCCGCTCGGCATCTACTGCCGCGCGTCGCTGGCCGAGCACATGGACGCCGACCGCCTCTTCACCGAGACCAAGCAAGGCTTCGGCTTCTACCACGAAAAGTTCGGTACGCCCTACCCGTTCTCCAAGTACGACCAGCTGTTCGTGCCCGAGTTCAACGCGGGCGCGATGGAGAACGCCGGCGCCGTGACGTTCCTCGAGGACTACGTCTTCCGCAGCCGCGTCACCCGCTACGCCTACGAGCGGCGCGCCGAGACGCTGCTGCACGAGATGGCGCACATGTGGTTCGGCGACCTGGTGACCATGCGCTGGTGGGACGACCTGTGGCTGAACGAGTCGTTCGCGACGTTCGCGAGCGTGCTGGCCCAGGCCGAGGCGACCGAGTACAAGAACGCGTGGACCAGCTTCGCGAACATCGAGAAGTCGTGGGCCTACCGGCAGGACCAGCTGCCCTCGACGCACCCGATCGCGGCCGACATCGTCGACCTCCACGCGGTCGAGGTGAACTTCGACGGCATCACCTACGCCAAGGGCGCGAGCGTGCTCAAGCAGCTCGTCGCCTACGTCGGGCTGAACCACTTCCTCGACGGCCTGAAGGTGTACTTCGGCAAGCACGCCTGGGGCAACGCCACGCTGGCCGACCTGCTGGGCGCGCTGGAGGAGGCGTCCGGGCGCGACCTGTCGTGGTGGAGCGCGCAGTGGCTGGAGACCACCGGGCTGAACTCGCTGAGCCCGCGCTACGAGATCGGCGCGGACGGGACGTTCACGTCGTTCGCCGTCGTGCAGTCGGGTGCGAAGCCGGGGGCCGGTGAGCTGCGCACGCACCGCGTCGCCGTCGGGATCTACGACGAGGACGGCTCGGGCAAGATCGTCCGGACCCAGCGCGTGGAGCTGGACGTCGACGGCGAGCGCACCGAGGTGCCGGACCTCGTCGGGCGGCCGGCGGGCAAGCTCGTGCTGGTCAACGACGACGACCTGACGTACTGCACGATGCGGCTCGACCCGGCGTCGCTGACGACGCTGATCGACCGCGTCGCCGACATCACCGAGCCGCTGCCGCGGACGCTGTGCTGGTCGGCGGCGTGGGAGATGACCCGCGAGGCCGAGCTGAAGGCCCGCGACTTCGTCACGCTGGTGCAGCGCGGCATCCACACCGAGACCGAGGTCGGCGTCGTCCAGCGGCTGCTGCTGCAGGCCCAGACGGCGCTCAACTCGTACGCGGAGCAGGAGTGGGCGGCCTCGACCGGCTGGCCGGCGTTCACGACGCGGCTGCTGGAGCTGGTCCACGCGGCCGAAGCGGGCTCGGACCACCAGCTGGCGTTCGTCAACTCCCTTTGCGGGTCCGTGCTGGACGCGGCTTCCCTGGACGTGGTGGCCGGCTGGCTGGACGGGTCGGCGCCGCTTCCCGGCCTCACGGTGGACACGGACCTGCGCTGGCGCCTGCTGCACGCGCTGGTGGCGCACGGCCGGGCGGACACGGCCGAGATCGACGCCGAGCTGGCCCGCGACAACACGGCGACGGGCCGCCGCCAGGCGGAGCGCGCGCGTGCCTTGCGCCCGACGGCGGAGGCGAAGGCGGACGCGTGGCAGCGCGCGGTGTACGACGACGAGCTGCCGAACGCGGTCAGCGACTCGCTCATCTCCGGCTTCTCCCACCCGGGCCAGAAGGCGCTGCTGGGTGCGTACGTGGCGCGGTACTTCGAGGTGATCGACGAGGTGTGGCAGCGCCGGTCGAGCGAGCGCGCGCAGCCGATCGCGATCGGGCTGTACCCGTCGTGGGCGGTGGCCCCGGAGACGGTGACGGCGTCGGACGAGTGGCTGGCTGGCGAGCACTCACAGGCTCTGCGGCGGCTGGTTTCGGAGGGTCGGGCGGGGATCGTGCGGGCTTTGGCCGCTCGGGACTTCGACGCCCAGGCCTGACCCCAGCGCCCCAATGTGGCCTTGGTTGCGTCTGACGCACCGAAGGCCGCCTTGGGTGCGTCTGACGCACCGAAGGCCACAT
>NZ_JBFBBQ010000115.1:0-25323 GCF_040682775.1 Amycolatopsis sp. NPDC051106
ACCTCACCGACGGGTTCCTGGACGTGCGGCACGACCGCGACGTCCGCGAGTCCGGGGTAGGCGGCCAGCACGTCTCGCACGTCCTGGATCGCAGTGCTCGGGCGTTCGGTTCTCCCCGGCAATACAGCCTCAGCGGTACCCGGCGGCCACGATATTGGCCTGCACCGCGTTCTCCGTCGCATCAGACGGATATCCCGCGACCATCGCCCCTTCGTAGAACGTCCCCGCGCTCAGGTTCGCGCCGCCGCCGGGCTTGCAGCAGTCGCCGCCGCTGCCCAGGACGATCGCGCCCTGCTTCTTCATCGGGCTGTAGCCGCTCGGGAGGGCGCCGTCCCACAGGGTTGTCAAGCTGCCGGACTGGGCGTCGCTGCCCTTGATCGCGAAGCGGGACGTTCCGTTGTTCTTCAGGACCGCCGTCACGAACTTGCTGCCGAACGCCCGCTGGTTCGGGTTCCACGTCTGGCTGCCGCCGGGGTAGAGCCCCCACTCCAGGTCCGCCTGCACCCACGGGCCGGTGCCGGAGCACCCGCCGAACCAGCACTGCTTGCCGAAGTTGATGGCGTCCATGGCGCCGGCCGCGTCGGCCTTGCGGGTCGTCTCGCTGTTGCCGTAGTCGAAGCAGCAGCCGCTGTTGACGTGCGTTCCGCTGGTCACCATGTACATGCCCTCGGGTGCGCTGCCGGTCGGCACGCCGGTCAGGTGACCGTCGCGCCAGTAGCTGTTGCCCGGGTTGATGTACAGCGAATACGCCTTCCGGTTGCCGACCGTGAGCGACTCCGTGGTCGCCTTGGCGGGACTGCTCTGGCTGGACCCCGGGACCACGCTCGATCCCTGGTACCACAGGTCGTTCCCGCGCCCGGACTGGTCGTAGACCACCGTGATGACGCAGGAAGTCCCGGAACAGAACGCATCCTGGACCCCGGCGTCGGCCGCACCGCCCGCCGCCACGGCGCCGACGTTCCGCGTCGTGTTGTCGGACGCGCGCCGGACCTGGTACAGGTTTCCGCTGTAGGCACCGTAGAGCGCGCGGACCGTGCTGTGCGCGGCGATGCACGGCGTGCCGCCGGATGCGTAGATGTCGCACGGGCCCGCGCCGGTGGGCGGCTGAGCCCCGGTGCTCCACCGCTGGTTGCTCTGGCCGTGGCACGTCCAGAGGATGACCGCGGTGCCGTTGGCCGTGCCGGCGCCGTTCACGTCCAGGCACAGCCCCGACTGCACCCCGGTGATCGACCCGTCGGAGTTCTGCCGCCACTGCTGGTTCGCCCCGCCGGTGCAGGACCAGATGATCACCGCTGTGCCGGGCGCCGTCTGGTTGCCGGTGGCGTCCACGCACCGCGTCCCGCTCAGCGCACGCAGCTCGCCGGCGGAGGTGAACTCGAAGGCCTGGCTCGCCTGGCCGGAACAGTCCCGGATCTCCAGCGCCGTTCCCGGAGTGTCGGCGCCGCCTGTGACGTTCAGGCACCGTCCCGAAGCCGCGCTCGTGAGGGATGTCGGCGCCGCGGACGCCGGTGCCGCGCCGGCCAGCGCGGCCGCCAGCATCGCGGCCAGCACCAGGACGGCGCGCACCGGTTTGGCTCGAGTGGTCACGAATCCTCCTTCGAGCGCCGCGGATCTCCCCGCGAGCGCGTTGTTAGCGCTAACATCAAGAGGTTCACGCCGTCGCGCGCAACACCAGCTTGGTGTCCAGCACGGCACAGCGCGGCGCGGACGAGCCGCCGAGCATCGCGAGCAGCTCCCCCGTCATCCGGGCGCCCATCTCTTCGATCGGCTGGCGCACGGTGGTGAGCGGCGGATCCGTCCGGCGGCCGATCGGCAGGTCGTCGAACCCGATGACGGCGACGTCCCCGGGCACTCGCCGCCCCGCGCGGTGCAGGGCCCGCATCGCGCCGACCGCCATCATGTCGGAGGCGGCGAAGATGGCGTCGACCTGCGGGCGGCGGTCCAGCAGACGCGCGGTGGCGTGTTCCCCGGAGGCCTGGCCGAAGTCGCCGAACACCACCAGCCCGCGGTCGCCGCGCCCGGCGCCGGCGACCGCCTGCCGGTAGCCGAGCAGCCGGTCCACCCCGGCGGTCATGTCCTGCGGCCCGGCGATCGTCGCCACGGTGCGCCGGCCCGCGTCGATGAGGCGCTGGGTGGCCCGCTGCGCGCCACCCCGGTTGTCCACGTCGACGTAGGACGAGCGGCCCCCTTCGCGGACCGGGCGGCCGCCGAACACCACCGGGATGCCGAGCCAGTCCAGGTCGAGCGGGCGGCGGCCGTGCATGCCGACGACGAGAGCGCCGTCGACGTGCCCGCCGTCGAGGTACCGCACCACCGGGGCCTGGTAGTTCTCCGTCGCGGGCACGGTGAGCAAAACGAGCTGCAGGCCCGCCTCGGTCAGCTCCTTTCCGGCACCGGCGGAGATCCGCGCGAAGTAGGGATCGGCGAACAGCCGGAGCACCTCTTCGCACACGACCAGCGCCACCGAGCCGGTGCGCCCGGCCGTCGCCCGCGCGGCTCTCTGCCGGGCGTAACCCAGAGCCGACATCGCCGACTCCACCTGCTTGCGCGTTTTCGGCCGGACCCGCGGAAAGCCGTTGAGCACGCGGGACGCGGTGGCGGTGGACACCCCGGCCGCCCGCGCGACATCGGCCAGGGTCGGACGGAGCTGGGGCAACTCGACGGACGACACGTTCGCTCTCCCAAGACGTCTTTGTCTCTGCAGGGCTCACTGGAGCTTACCGCCGGGTAACGGGCGTTCAGGCGCGTTGGACCCGGAATCTTTGGTTGGCGCCCCCGGTGGCGGTCCACTGGGAAATCCGTGCGCCGTCGGCGGTCGAGGCGCCCCACACGTCCATGGACAGGCCGCTCAGCCGGTTGACCAGGCCGACGACGCCGCCGCCCAGATCGGTCACCCGCCACTGCTGGGAAGTGGCGCCGGAGTCCGGTTGCTGGCTGATGTCCGCGCCGGTGGCGGAACCGGCCACCTGGAGCACCAGGCCGCTGTGGCGGGCCCGGACGCGGTAGTAGCCGTCGCCGGAGTCGAGGAAGTCGAACTGCTGGTTCTGCCCGCCGGTGGCGGGCCACTGCTGCAGCAGGGCGCCGGCCGCGGTGGAGACGCCGCTGACGTCCAGGAGCTTGCCGCTGTGCTCGGCGACGAGGGTGTAGTTCACGCCGACCTGCACGGGCGAGCCGGCCGGCGGGGTGGACGAGTCGAACTGGGTGATGAACTTCCACACCTCGCCGGACGTCCAGGTCTGCCAGCCGCTGCAGGTGCACCCGTCGCGCGGGCCCGGGTCGTGGCCGCCGTCGAACGCGGCCCAGACCACCGGGTAGCCGGTCCGGCAGCCGGAGTAGGCGGTGACGATGTGGGTGTGGCTGCCGCTCGAGGGCTCCGGCGGGTTCTGCGCGGCGCAGCCGTTGTTGCGGACGAACTGGTCGCGCAGCGACCGTCCGGACGCGATGGGCAGGACGTTGTCGCCGATGCCGTGCATCCCGATGTAGGCGACGGGCTGGGTGCCGCCGCTGCACCCGCTGAGGTTCGCGCCGGAGTAGACGGCGACCGCGCGGAAGACCGTCGGCCGCGCGCAGGCGAGCGCGTAGCTCATCGCACCGCCGTAACTGAAGCCGCCCGCGAAGACCTGCGAGGTGTCGACGCACAGGGCAGACTCGAGCTGCCGCAGCAGGTCGTCGATGAACGTGACGTCCTGGCCGCCGGGGTTGGCCCAGCCGTTGCCGTTGCCCTGGGGCGCCACGAAGATCGTGTTGTTGCCCGCGCTGTCCGCCAGCCGCCGGAGCCCGTAGTAGGACCAGTTGTAGCCGTCGGTCCCGCCCGAGTCGACGTCGTTGGCCGTGCCGCCGCGCCAGTGCAGCCCGACGAACAGCCGGTACGGGTGGGTGTTGTCGTAGTTCGCCGGGACCCGCAGGAGGTAGCTGCGGTTCTGGCCGCCGCTGGAGATCGTGTGGCTGCCGCTCGCCAGGCCGGGAGCCTGCCCGCAGCCCGCGGTCCCGGCCGCGGCCGCCGACGTCGACGCCTCACCGGGCACCGCGGCTTCGGCGGTCCCGCCCGCGGCCAGCAGCGCGCCGATCGCGACGGATGTGAACAGCCGTCTGAACTTTCCCATCATGCGGTTCCCTCCGGTCAGTTCCGGGTCCATTGCTGGGTGGTGGCGTGGGTGCAGGTCCCGAGCCGGACGGCGGTGCCGTTCGCGGTCGACCCCGCGAGCTCCAGGCAGAGTCCCGACTGGGTCGAGGTGATGGTGCCGTCAGAGCCCGCCCGCCACTTCTGGTTGGCTCCGCCGTGGCAGGCCCAGATGATCGCGGCCGTGCCCGGGGCGGTGCTACCGCCCTCGGCATCGAGACAACGCAAAGTGCCACCGGAGTAGACGGTCAGCTCGCCGGCGGCGGTCGCCGTCCACGTCTGGTTCGTGCCGCCGTGGCAGTCCCAGACCTGCAGCCGGGTGCCCTGGGTGGTCGACTGGCCCGGCACGTCGAGACACCGGCCCGCGGCCACCGACCGCACCGGAGCACCGGTGCTCGTCCCGCCACCGCCGTCGAGGCCCAGGAACGAGATCGCGTACGCGATCATCCCGGCCTGCGGCAGCGTGTGGCCGGTCCCCGCGATCGTGATGCCCTCGACGGCCGCCTGGCTACCGGTGCCGCCGTAGCGGTTCCGGGTCCACGACGACTGCGGGTGGTCGGTGGCCGACGGCGTCTGGCTCAGCCCGCGCAGGGCCGTCCACTGCTTGATCTCCTCGCCGTAGTTCGGATACGCCAGGGTGGTGTCCTGGTTCCCGTGCCACAGCTGCATCCGGGGGTAGGCGCCGGAGTAACCGGGGTACATCGCGTGCGCCTGATCGGCCCACTGCTGCGCGGACTTGACGACGTTCCCGCCCGCGCACTGGCTGTTCCACAGCGAACCGTCGGTGGTCGCGAAGCACCCCGCGGGCACACCCGAAAACGCCGATCCGGCGGAAAACACGTCCGGGTACTGCGCGGCCAGGACGTTCGTCATCATCGCGCCCGAAGAGAACCCGCTGACCACGATCCGGCCCGGATCGACGTCGTAGTGCTGGCGGGTCCAGGCCACCATCGCCATGATGCCGGTGGTGTCGCTGCCGCCGTCGCGGGTCAGGCCCGCTTTGGTGGAGACGTCGAAGCAGTGCCCGTCCCGGGTCGCCTCGGGGACGACGACGAGGTAGCCGTAGCGGTCCGCCGCCGTCGCGTAGTCGTGCCCGTTGCCGTTGAAGATCGCGCTCGCCGAGCCGCCGCAGTAGTGCACCAGCACGAGCAGGGCCGGCTTGGGCGCCACGGCGTCCGGCACGTACAGGTACATGCCGAGGTTGGTCGGGTTGGCGCCGAAGCCGGTGACGCGGGTCAGCGCGGCGGCCCCGGCCGGGCCGGCCGTCACGAACAGCCCGGTGACGGCCAGCGGCAGCAGGAGGAGGAACGCGAGCAGCCGTTTCACCGCAGGCTCCACTGCTGGTTGGCCTGGCCGCCGCAGGACCAGAGGATGACCTTCGTGCCGTTGGCCGTGCCCTGGGCGTTCGCGTCCACGCACAGCCCCGACTGGACGCCGGTGATCGTGCCGTTGCTGTTGACGTTCCACTGCTGGTTCACCTGGTTGTGGCAGTCCCAGATGATCACCTGGGTGCCGTTGGCCGTGCCCTGCCCGGACGCGTCCAGGCACTTGTTCCCGTAGACCATCAGCTGCTTGCCGCTGGTGTAGGTCCACTGCTGGTTCGTGGCCTGGCTGGTGCAGTCCCGCAGCTGCACCTGGGTCCCGTTGGCCGTCGAGGAGTTCGGGACCTCCACGCAGCGACCGGACGGGGTCCCCACGATCTGCTTGCCCGTCGGTGTGGTGCCGGGCTGGCCGACGCCGGCGCCGGTGAAGTGGATCCAGTTGACGTTGAACAGGAAGGCCGCGCCGGTCTGGCCGGAAGGATTCCGCGCCACGAAGTACAGCTTCCCGGTGCCGGCCGGCGGGCTCGTCAGGTTGACCGCGAAGTCCTGCCAGGTCTGCCAGCCGCCGGTGCCGGTGATCGGCACCGAGGTGACCAGGGCGCCGTCCGGCGCGTTGCGGCGCACTTCCAGGGTGCCGCCGGAGCCGCCCGAGGACGCCCGGACGTGCAGGCCGGTGATGTTGTCGAGGGCGATCGGGTCGAAGGACCACCAGTCGCCGTCCTGGACGAACGCCGCGCTGTCGCCGCCGCCCATCGGGTCGGTGGCGGCTTCCACGGTGACGCCCGCGGTGTCGGTGCCCTTCCCGTCGGCGGTGCGGCCGGTGGCGGTGAAGAACTCGGCCTGCTTCATCTTCGGCTGCAGGATCACCTGCGACCGGCCGGTGATCGGGCCGGCTCCCCCGGCGCCGCCCTTGTCGGTGTAGGACGCTTCGACGACGTAGAAGATGTTGTCGTTTTCGCTGTGTCCCGTCGAAAGCGTGGTCTGCACCTCGGCGGTGCAGCCGTGGTACTGGTCGAGCGGGTGCCCGTGCTCGTCGTGGCCGAGGTAGGCCTGGACGGTCACCTGGGAGCAGTCGACCGTCCCGTCCTCGGGATCGCTGACCGTGACGGCGAAGTTCACCTTGTCGCCCCACTCGAACAGGCCGCCGGTCGGTGGGCTGGTGATGGTGACCGTCGGGGCCGTGTTGCCCGCGGTGACGGCGATGCTCGCGGTGCCGGTGGCCCCGGCCGCGTTCGTCACGGTGAGCACGGCGGTGTAGTTGCCGGCGGCGTAGGTGTGACTCGGGTTCGCGGCGGTGGACGTGGTGCCGTCCCCGAAGTTCCAGCTGTACCGCAGCGTGGACCCGCCCGGGTCGGTCGAGCCGGCGCTGGAGAAGGCCACCGTGAGCGGGGCGGGCCCGCTGGTGCGGTCCGCGGCGGCCTTCGCGACCGGGGCGGCCGAGCCGCCGCCGAGGTAGTCGACCCGGACGATCGAGGCGTCGCTGTTGCCGCCGCCGTACCCGGTGCCCCACTCGACGACGTAGAGCGCGCCGTCCGGGCCGAACTTGAAGTCCATCGGCCGGTTGAACTTGAGCGACGGCAGCAGCGGGTCGATCGAGGTGACGTTCGTGCCGCCGCTGTCGAGCTGGAAGGTGTACATCGAGCTGGTGTTCCACTCGGCGAAGACCGCGCGGCCGTCGAAGTCCACCGGCCACTTGCGGGTGGAGGCGAGGTTCGGGTCGAACCGGTAGACCGGCCCGGCCATCGGTGCCCCGCCGGACAGCTGCGGGAAGTGCGCCGAGTCGGCCTGGTAGTGGTAGTACACCTGGGCCGGGATGGCCGGCGGAAGCTTGGTCAGGCCGGTGTTGTTCGGTGAGCTGTTGGTGGGCCCGCCGGCGCAGTCGAACTTCGCGCCGGAGGCACCGGTGGCGAAGTTGTACTGGTTGTAGGCCAGGTTCGGGCCGACGCAGAACGGCCAGCCGGCGTTGCCGGGCCTGCTGACGACGTCCCACTCCACGGTGTTCTGCGGGCCGCGGGTCGAGCTGGCGTTCGGCGCGTCCGGGCCGTAGTTGGCGACCAGGGGGTAGCCGGTCTTCGGGTCGAGGCCCATCCGGAACGGGTTGCGCTCCCCCATCGTGTAGATCTCGGGACGCGTGTTCGCCGTGCCGGGCGCGAAGAGGTTGCCCGAGGGGATCGTGTACGTGCCGTTGGTTTCCGGGTGGATCCGCAGCACCTTGCCGGACAGGCTGTTGGTGTTGCCCGCGGTGCGCTCGGCGTCCCAGTACGCGCGCCCGGACCGCTGGTCGAGCGGGCTGTAGCCGTCGGAGGCGAACGGGTTCGTGTTGTCCCCCAGCGACAACCAGAGGTTGCCGTTCTTCTTGTCGATGACCAGGCCCGCGCCGTGGTGGCAGCATTCGGCGCGCTGCACCGGCACGTCCAGGACGACCTTCTCGGTCGACTGGTCGATCGTGTCGCCGTTCACGGTGAACCGGCTCAGCCGGTCGACGTTGCCGGCGTTGTTCGGCGAGTAGTAGACGTACACCCACTGGTTGGTCGCGAACCCCGGGTCGACCGCGATGTTGAGCCCGCCGGACTCGTTGGCCGTGAAGACGTTCAGATGCGTCGCGAGGACCGTCGTGCCGTTGGGTCTGACGACCTTCACGTCCCCGAGCCGGTCGATGTAGAAGACCCGGCCGTCCGGGGCCACGTCGAGCGCCATCGGGTTGGACGTCTCGGTGTGCAGCGTGACCTTCTGGAACTTCGAGTCCGGCGGCAGCGCCGCAGCGGCCGGACTCACGGGGGCCGTGAGCACCGGGATCAGGGCGGCGGCCAGGACCCCGGCCACCGCCAGCGCGCCGCGGCGCAGCGCGGAAAATCCGGACATGACGGGTCTCCTCGAGGCAGACGGGTGGCGATTCAGCGGAGGCTCCACTGCTGGTTGGCCTGCCCACCACAGGACCACAGGATGATCTTCGTGCCGTTGGCCGTGCCGCGGCCGGAGGCGTCCACGCAGAGGTTCGACTGGACGCCGGTAATCGTGTTCGCGCTAACATTCCACTGCTGGTTGGGTTGCCCGGTGCAGTCCCAGATGATCACCGGGGTTCCGTTGGCCGTGCCGCGACCGGAGGCGTCCAGGCACTTGTTGCCGTACACCGTCAGCTGCTTGCCCGCGGTGTAGGTCCACGTCTGGTTCGCCTGGCCCGCCACGCAGTCGCGCAGCTGCACCTGCGTCCCGTTCGCCGTCGAGGCGTTCGGCACCTCCACGCACCGGCCCGACTGCGTGCCCACCACCTGCTTGCCCGAGGGCGGCGGCGTGGTGGTGACCGAGCAGTCGGCGGGCACCGCCCCGGCCGCGGTGCGGATCCCGCCCAGCAGCAGGTGCAGGAAGTTCGGTTCGCTGAAACTTTCGTTGGTGTGACCCATGCCGGTGTACCAGGAACGGCCGCCGTCGAAGTCGTGGCACCACGTGGTCGGGTGGTCCGCGCCCATCGTGGCGCCGGAGTAGCTGGATTCGTCCACAGTGGTCAGCACGTGGACGGAAGACCGCGGATTGGTCCGGAAGTCGTACCACTCGTCGTAGTGGGAGTATTGCGCCGGCAGGCCCTGCGTGGACGGGTGGACCCGGTCTTCGACCTTGACCAGGGCGTTCTGCTGCGCGGGGTGCTGCTTGAAGTAGGCGCCGACGAGCTGGCCGTACCAGGCCCAGTCGTACCCGCTGTCGGACGCGGCGTGGACGCCGGCGAACCCGCCGCCGTGCTCGATGTACCGCCGGAAGGCGTCCTTCCCGGCCTGCGTGCCGACCGGGTCGCCGGTCGTGGAGAGGAAGACCACGGCGGCGTACGGGGCCAGGCCGGCATCGGTGAACACCGCGTCGTCTTCGGTGGCGTCGACCGCGAAGTCGTTCTGCTGCCCCAGTTGCCGGATCGCGGCGATCCCGGCGGGGATGGAGTCGTGGCGGAAGCCGGTGGTCTTGGAGAACACCAGGACCTTGAAGGCCGCCGCGGGCGCGGCGGGAGCTGCGGACACGGGTGCCGCGAACCCCAGGACCACGGCGGCGACCAGGACAACCGCGCGGAGAGTACGGGACAGCGTCGTCACGGGTACTCCTTCTTCAGGAGTGGAAAGGAGTGCGCGGGATGCGCGCTCCGAAATCGCTCGGTTACCGAACCTGAAGCCAAGATAAGAGTGCGCGGCGGCAAAGGTCAATGCGCGGTGAAACTTACTCACCCGCAACGGATCCCGTCCGTCTCACGATCACGGCGTCCACAATGGAATGAGCACAGGACTGCGCACCCGAAGCCGGGCCCCGGGTACGCACTCCTGCGCTCACTGCTCGAAGAGCCGCCGCTGGATCTCCCGCCGGTAGTCCTCCAGGGTGTTGTCGAGGTGGACGGCGGCCGCCCGGGCCGCCTCCTCCGGTTCGCCGTCCCGGATCGCCCGGTAGATCGCGTCGTGCTCTTCGATCGCACCCGCGGCGTGGCCGCCGACCGCGCCGGACATCCCGATGATGTTCGTCTGGCGTTGCAGGCGGCGGGCTTCGCGCACGGCCGCGACGAGGAACTGGTTGTGGGACGCGGCGGCGATGCGGAGGTGGAAGTCGTCGTCGCCGCGGTCGAACAGCGCGCTCTGGCCGGTCAGGTGACCGTGGCGGCAGGTCTCGGCGGCGGTCTCGATCGCGCGCAGCTCGACCGGGGTGGCGTTCGCGGCCGCCAGCCGGCTGGCGGCGGTCTCCTGGACCCGGCGGAACTCGAAGAGCATGTAGACGTGGTCGAGGTCGGCGGGCAGGAAGAAGCCTCCCCAGCGGGAAGCGCCGAGCATGCCCTCGTCGTCGGAGACATACAGCCCACGTCCCTTGTGCGCTCGTACTCGGCCGATCGCCGAGAGGATCTTGACGGCCTCCCGCACCACGGTCCGGCTGGTTCCCATCCGCGCCGCCAGCTCGACCTCGGTCGGCATCCGGTCGCCGGGCCGCAGGTCCAGCTCGGCGATCAGGTGCAGGATCTGCTCGGCCACCACTTCGTAGCCGGGCCGGTACGGGGCAGGCGGTGCGGTTTCCTCGTTGCGAGTCACCCGATGAGTATGACTCAGTGGGCGCCGGCCAGTGACTGTATCCCGCACCCCGCGGGCACGGTCAACACCCGCGGCACCCGGAATGAAACTTACATGCGTTGTCGCAGGTGAAATCGTCGAACGACGTCGATGCGTCCGTTCGTCTCTTGACGCCGACGCGACCTTGACCTCGTATGAGTCGTACACATCCTTCCCGGGCCCACCCGATCCATTGTGGACCCCCAGGTGCCCGATGACCCGTCCCCGGAGAGGGAGCCGCCATGCCGCCGCGCACCGGATCCGTCGCCGCCGCGCTCGTCACCGCCCTCGTGGTGACCGCGCTCGCCGCGCCGCCCGCCCACGCCGCGACCGTCACCATCGCCGTGGCGCCCACCGGCGACGACGCCAACCCGGGCACCCCCGAGCAGCCCGTCGCCACTCCGGCGAAGGCGCAGCAGCTGGCCCGCGCCCAATCTGCCGCCAACGACGTGGTCGTGCAGCTCGCCGGCGGCACCTACCGGCTCTCCGCCCCGCTGACGTTCACCAGCGCCGACTCCGGGCAGAACGGCCACACCGTCACCTGGCAGGCCGCGGCCGGCCAGACGCCGATCCTGTCCGGCGGCTCCCAGGTCACCGGCTGGACGGTGCAGGACGCGGGCCAGAACATCTGGGCGGCGTCCGTGCCGCAGGGCGCCGACTCGCGCCAGCTGTTCGTGGACGGGGCGCTGGCGCCGCGCGCGTCGATCCCGATTTCGCGCAATGACGTGCAAATCACGACGTCCGGTATGACGATCGTCAACTCCGCGCTGAACTACCTGGCGACGCTGCCGCAGCAGAACCGGATCGAGGTGGAGAGCCAGAACTCCTTCACCGACCGGTACTCCCCCGTCGACCACGTCAGCGGCACGTCGATCGTCATGCAGCAACCCGCGTGGAACAACAACAACTGGGGCTACGACACCCTCGCCAAGCCTTTCGGCGGCGGCCAGCTGTTCCTGGAGAACTCGTACTCGTTCCTCAAGAACACCGGCCAGTGGTACCTCGACCCGCAGGCCGGGAAGCTCTACTACAAGGCACCGAGCGGCTGGGTGCCCGGCAGCCACGACGTCGAGCTGCCGCGGCTTACGTCGCTGCTGCGGATCAGCGGCAGCTACGACAACCCGGTGCGCGGCCTCACCTTCAGCGGCCTGCACTTCGAGCACACGACCTGGCTCACGCCGGGCACGTCGGTGGGCTACGCCAACCAGCAGAGCGGCACGTTCCTCCCGGCCGCGGCGACCATGCCGGGCGACTTCCTGAGCTCGTGCCAGTCGGGCTGCCCCCTGTTCGAGGGCGCGCGCAACAACTGGGCGCAGGCGCCGGCCGCCGTCCAGGTCTCGGCCGCCACCGGGATCACGTTCAGCGGCAACACCTTCACCCACCTCGGGCAGGTGGCGCTGGGCATCGGCAACGACGCGAACGCGCACGCGTCCGGGGTCGGCCTCGGGGCGTCGTCGATCACCGTGGACCGCAACACCTTCGCCGAGGACTCCGGCGCGGGCATCGTCGTCGGCGGGGTGCGGCCGGACGCCCACCACCCGTCGAACGCGGCGATGACCAACCGCGACATCACGCTGTCGAACAACACGGTGAACCGGGTCGCCCTGGACTACCGGGAAATGGCCGGCATCCTGTCGACCTACGTGACGCACGCCGTGATCACGCACAACGACGTCGCCAACCTGACCTACGACGGCATCGACGTCGGCTGGGGCTGGGGCGCGAACGACCCGGGCGGCAGCCAGGACTACCGCAACCGCGGCCTGTACAACTACCAGCCGGTCTACACCACACCGACGACGTTGCGGGACACCGTCGTCAGCTACAACCGGGTGCACGGCACGAAGAAGCTCATGCACGACGGCGGCAGCCTCTACAACCTCTCCGCCAACCCGGGCAGCTCCATCGACCACAACCACGTGTACGACAACAACCGCACGGTCGGCCTGTACCTGGACGAAGGCTCCCGTTACGTTTCCCTGTCGGCCAACGTGATCCAGGACTCCGGGGTCTGGGCCTTCACCAACGCGAGCGGCAGCAACAACACCAACGACAGCACCTTCAGCGGGAACTGGTACAACGGCGGCGCGACCAACGTGGCCACCGGCTCGCCGCACAACAACGTCCTGAGCGGCAACGTCCAGGTGAGCGGCACCAACTGGCCCACGGGCGCCCAGCAGGTCATCGCCGCCGCGGGCCCGGGCGGCACCGGGTCGGCGGCGAGCCCGGTGCGTGCGGCCGGCGCGGGCAAGTGCCTCGACGTCAACGGCGTCAGCACCACTCCGGGCGCCCAGGTGCAGATCTGGGACTGCACCGGCGGCGGCAACCAGTCCTGGACCCGCACCACCGCGGGAGAACTGACCGTCTACAGCGGTGACAGCACCCGGTGCCTGGACGCGTCCGGGCAGGGCACGACGCCGGGCACCAAAGTCGTCATCTGGACCTGCAACGGCGGCGCCAACCAGCGCTGGCAGGTCAGCTCGGCCGGCACCGTCACCGGCGTCCAATCCGGACTGTGCCTCGAGGTGACCGGCAGCGGCACGGCCAACGGCACCGCCGTCCGATTGTGGACGTGCACCGGGCAAGCCAACCAGAAGTGGACCTTCGGCTGATCGATCGAGGAGAACCATGAGAATCCGGCTCATCGCGGCCGCGGCGGCCCTGTTCCTGAGCGCGTTCCTCCCGGGCACCCCGGCGGCCGCCGACTCGAACGGCGGCGTGCGGGTCATGCCGCTGGGCGACTCCATCACCGAAGGCACGCAAGTCCCCGGCGGGTACCGGATCGGGCTGTGGCAACGCCTGAGCGCGGGCGGCTACCAGGTCGACTTCACCGGCTCGCAGTACAACGGTCCCGCTTCCCTCGGCGACCACGACCACGAAGGCCATCCGGGCTGGCGGATCGACCAGATCGACGCGAACATCGTGACGTGGCTGCGGAACACCGGCTCGCACACGGTCCTGCTGCACATCGGCACCAACGACGTCCTGCAGAACTACGACGTCGGCCGCGCGCCCGCCCGGCTGTCCGCGCTGATCGACCACATCACCGCGACGGCGCCGGACGCCGAGGTCTTCGTCGCGACGATCATCCCGATCGCCAACTCCGGGCAGGAGTCCGCCGCCCGCACGTTCAACGCCGCCATCCCGGGGATCGTGCAGAGCAACCGGAACGCCGGGAAGCACGTGCACCTGGTGGACATGCACGCCGCGCTGACCACCGGCGACCTGATCGACGGCGTCCACCCCACGGCCGGCGGGTACGACAAGATGGCCGCCACCTGGTTCGGCGCGCTGCAGTCCGTGCCCGGCAGCATCGGCACGCCGGGGACGTCCACGGCGCGGCAGATCGTCGGCACGCAGTCGGGCCGGTGCGCCGACGCCGCGAGCGCGGCCAACGGCACCCAGGTGCGGCTGCAGAACTGCGGCGGGCAGGCCGGCCAGGCGTGGACGCGGGCGGGCCAGACGCTGACCGTCGGCGGCACCAAGTGCCTCGACGCCTCCGGCCACGGCACGGCCAACGGCACCCCGGTGATCGTCTGGGACTGCCACGGCCAGGCCAACCAGCAGTGGGCGGTCAGCGCGAACGGGACGATCACCGGCGTCCAGTCGGGTCTGTGCCTCGACGCGTCCGGGCAGGGCACCGCCAACGGCACCCAGCTGATCCTGTGGGCCTGCGGCGGACAGGCGAACCAGCAGTGGACGCTGCGCTAGAAAGGGACGACATGGCCCGGGTGCTGATCCTGACCGGCGACGCCGCCGAGGAGCTCGACTCGATGTACCCGATCTTCCGCCTGCGCGAAGGCGGCCACGAGGCGGTGGTGGCCGCCCCCACGACGCGTCCGGTGCACCTGGTGGTGCACGACTTCGAACCCGGGTGGGACGCCTACACGGAGAAACCGGGGCACCTGCTGCCGGTCGACCTGGCGTTCGCCGACGTGGACCCGGCCGGGTTCGACGCGCTCGTGATCCCCGGCGGACGGGCGCCGGAGTACCTGCGGACCGACCCGGAAGTCGCCCGGATCGTCCCGCACTTCTTCGAGCGCGAGCTGCCGGTCGGCACGATCTGCCACGGCGCCCAGGTGCCGGCGGCACTGGGTCTCCTGCGCGGCCGCACCACGGCCGCGTTCCCCCCGCTGAAGACGGACGTGGAGCAGGCGGGCGCCACGTTCGCCGACGCACCCGACGTCGTCGACGGCGCGATGGTGTCCTGCCGCGGCTGGCCCGACCTGCCCGAGTGGTCCCGCGCCTTCCTGCGGGTGCTGGAGAAGACGAACCCGACCCCGTGACGCGGACCACTGAACATCACATGTCTCGGCCGCCCGTAAGCCCCAATTCGTCGAAATAGGCGATCAACGGAGGCATTCCTCGGGATTCATCATATGACTGATAGGATCCTCGGCAATCGATGCCCGAGGAGCACCATGGCGAGGTCCCTGACCGACGAAGCGATCGACCGGATCCGGGAGTTCGTCCGGTCCGGGCGGTTCCCCGCCGGTGCCAAGCTGCCTCCCGAGCACGAGCTGGCCACCGAACTGGGCATTTCCCGCAGCCCCACGCGGGAAGCCGTGAAAGCGCTGGCGCTCGCCCGGGTCCTCGAGGTCCGCCGCGGTGACGGCACCTACGTCACGAGCCTCGCCCCCAGCCTCCTGTTGGAAGGCCTGGGCAACGCCGTGGCGCTCATGCGGGGCGGCACCGTGCTGGAGCTGACCGAGGTGCGCCGGCTCCTGGAACCCGCCGCCACCGGGCTCGCCGCGACCCGCATCACCGACACCCAGCTCGCCACCGTCGCCGGCCTGCTCGACGCGATGCAGGAGGCGGTCGAGGACGTCGAACGGCTCACCGTGCTCGACGCCGCCTTCCACCGCGCGGTCGTCACCGCGTCGGGGAACGAAACCCTGACGGCGCTGCTGGACGGCATCTCCTCGCGGACGCTGCGGGCGAGGATCTGGCGCGGCACCGTCGACCGGGGGGTCACCCACGTGACCTTGGACCAGCACAAGGCGATCTACGACGCGCTGGCCGGCCGCGACCCCGCCGTGGCCACCGCGGCCGCGCTGCTGCACGTGGACACCTCCGAACGCTGGCTGCGCGCCCACCTGGCCGACTTCCCGAACCTCGAAGACGGGTAGCGCCTCAGGTCTGCCGCTTGCCGCTGGTGATCCGGGACATCACCAAGGCGACCAGGATGATCGTGCCGTTGAGCGCCCCGATCCACTGCGCGGGCACCCCGGCCAGCGTGAGCACGTTCTGGATCATGTACAGCAGCAGGATGCCGGTGAAGGCACCGAACAGCGTGCCGCGGCCGCCGTTCAGGCTGACGCCGCCGATCACCGCCGCGGCGAAGACGGTGAAGATGTAGCCGTTGCCCTGCGCCGCCGCCACGGACGCGAGCCGGCCCGAGAGCAGCAGCCCGCCGAGCGCGGCCAGCACGCTCGCTCCGATCAGCACGATCCACACGATGCGGTCGGTCCGGATACCGGCGGCCTTCGCCGCGTCTTCGTTGCCGCCGATCGCGTAGAGGCTGCGGCCGAACCGCGTGTGGCCGAGCAGGACGACGCCGGCGGCGAACAGGAGCACGCAGATCCAGATGGAGGCCGGGATCCCGGCCCACAGCGTGGTGCCGAGGTAGAGCATCGATTCGGGCATGCCGAAGAACGTCTGGCCGCCGGAGATCCCGGTCAGCAGGCCCCGCAGCACGATCAGCATGCCGAGGGTGACGACGAACCCGCTCAGCCCGAACCGGACGATCAGCAGGGCGTTGAGCGCCCCGACCAGCACGCCGACCACGAGCACCACGGGCACCGCGGCCCACGACGGGAGCAGGCCGAGGGAATGGCCGCCGCCGATCGTCAGCCAGGCCGCGACGCCCGGGGCCAGGCCGAACGTGGACTCCAGCGAGAGATCCATCTTGCCGACGACCAGCACCAGTGTCTGGGCGAGCACCAGCAGGGCGATCTCCGACATGGTCTGCAGGATGTTGAGCACGTTGTCGTACTGGAGGAACACGGGGTTGACCAGCTGGCCGACCACGGCGATCGCGAGGATCCCGGGGACCAGGGCGAAATCACGCAGGCGGGCGAAGGCGATGCGCCGCGGCGGGCGCGCGGCACCGGGCTCGGCCTGCTCCTCGGCGCGCAGCACGGTGGGGCTTTCAGGCATCGAGGTCGACTCCTTCCATGGCGGCCACGACTTCGCGGTCCGGCCGGCCGGCGGGTAGTTCGGCGGTGAGCCGTCCGTGGACCATGACGAGCACGCGGTCGCAGAGGCGCAGGTCGTCCAGCTCGTCGGAGGCGATCAGCACCGCGGTGCCCGCGGCGGCGGCTTCGGCCACCTTGCCGAGGAGGAACTCCTTCGACCGCACGTCCACCCCCGCGGTCGGGGTGATCAGCACGAGCACCCGGGGATCCCCGGCGAGCGCACGGGCCATGACGACCTTCTGCTGGTTGCCACCGGAGAGCGCCGACACCGGCAGCTGGGGGCCGGGTGTCTTCACCGCCAGCCGGGTGATCATCGTCCCGGCCAGCCGGTCGCGCAGCGCCGCCCGGACGAAGATGCCCGGGCCGAGCCGGTCCATGACGGACAGCGTGGTGTTGTCCGCGATCGACATCTCCGGCACGAGTCCCTGGTGGTGGCGGTCTTCGGGGACGAAGCCGATCCCGGCGGCGAGTGCCGCCGGGACGTCGCCGGGGCGAGGGCGGTGGCCGCCGACGAGGATGGTTCCCGAACTCGCCCGCCGGAGCCCGGTCAGCGTCTCGGCGACCTCGGTCTTGCCACTGCCGCCGGCCCCGGCCAGGCCCACGATCTCCCCCGGCGCGACGGCGAAGGAGACGTCCTCGTAGCTCGGGGCGAGGCTCAGCTCACGCACTTGCAGCGCCGGCGGCACTTCGAGCCGGGTCGACGAAGCGCGTTCTTCGGCGACGACGGCGTTCTCGCCGGTCATCGCCGCGACGAGGTCGGCCTTCGGCAGCTCCGCGACCGGCGCGGTCAGGACGTGCCGGGCGTCGCGGTAGACCGTGACCGTGTCGCAGATTTCGTAGACCTCCTGCAGGTGGTGGCTGATGAAGAGGAACGTCACGCCTTGCCGTTGCAGGTCGGCGACGTGACCGAACAGCCGGGTGATGGCGCCGCCGTCCAGCTGAGCGGTCGGCTCGTCGAGGATGACGAACCGGGCGCCGAAGGACAGTGCCCGCGCGATCTCGACGAACTGCCGCTGCTCGACGCCGAGCTCGCCCGCGGGCCGGCGGACGTCGACGTCGACCGACCAGCGTTCGAGCAGCCGGGTGGCTTCGCGGCGCACGGCGGACCAGCGGACGAACCCGCCGCGGGTCTCCTGCCGGTTCAGGAACAGGTTCTCCGCCACCGAAAGGTCGGGGATGATCGTCGAGCGCTGGTACACGCAGGCCACCAGCGACCGCCACCTGTCCCGATCGGACAGTCCCGGCGCCGGCTCCCCGTTCACCAGCACGGAACCGGAATCCGGCTCGGTCAGTCCGGTGAGGACGGACACGAGCGTCGACTTCCCGGCGCCGTTGCGGCCGACGAGCGCGCGCGTCTGTCCCGGCAGGACGGTGAGGTCGGCGTGATCCAGCGCGACGGTGGCGCCGTAGCGCTTGACCACCTGCCGCGCTTCGACGACCGGCACGGTACTCATGTCCACCTCCTCTCCGAACCGGACGGGGTCAGCTCTGGGCGTTGCCCCACAGGGACTTGTCGTCGACCTTGACACTCGCGACCGGGCCGAAGGAGGCGCCGTCCGCGGTGACCAGCGGCGCGGCCAGCTGGTCCTCCATCAAGCCGTCGCGGACCGCCACGATGGTGCTGTCGTGGTCGGTCTTGCCCGGCGCCGGGACCTTGCCGGCGATCGCGTCCTTGACGTACTGCAGCGCGTACTTGGCGAACAGGTCGGCGGGCTGGGACACGGTCGCGTCCATCTCCCCCGCCCGGATCTTGCCGAGCTCCTCGGGGATGCCGTCGTTGGACACGATGAACACGTGCTTCGGGTCGGCCGCCGGCACGAGCAGGTTCCGTTGCTTCAGCAGCTGCAGCGTCCCCGACAGGGCGAAGCTGGACTGCATGTAGACACCCTTGATGTCCGGGTTCGCGGTCAGCCGGGTCTGCAGCTTCTGGGCGGCGGTGTTGGCGTCCCAGTTCGTGGCTTCGCCGAAGACCGTGATCCCGGGGAAGTTCTGCTTCATGCAGTCGTTGAAGGCTTCGGTGCGGTCCCGCCCGTTGATCGACGCGAGGTCGCCCTGCAGCATCACGACCTTCCCCTGGCCGCCGAGCTTCGTGCCGAGGAACCGGCACGCCTTTTCGCCGTAGGCGCGGTTGTCCGCCCGCACGACCATGTAGACGTTGCCCTGGTCGGGGCGGGTGTCGACGGACACGACCGGGATCTTCTTCCCGGCCAGCTGCTGCAGGGTCGGGATGATCGCCGCGGTGTCCTGCGGCGCCATCACGACCCCTTTGACGCCCTGGCTGATCATCGTCTGCACGTTGGCGGTCAGGGTGGCGACGTCGTTCTGCGAGTTCGTGGTCTTGAGCTCGAGGCCGAGCTGGCCGGCCAGCTGGGGCACGTACTTGATGTAGGCGTTCCAGAAGTCGGTGTCGGAGCGCGGGTAGTCGACGCCGACGACGGTTCCCCCGGAGGCGGCGGTGCCCCCGCCGCTGCAGCCGGCGAGCAGGCCGGCGGCGGCGACGGCGGCCGTGCACAGGTAGCGGATCTTCATGACCTCTCCTCGTTGACAGGCTGCGAAAGGATTCGCGGGCGGATGGTCACGCGACCACCACGGTTTCTTCGCGCCAGGCCGGACCGTCGGGGTACCGGTAGCGCGCCACGGACTCGGTGTGCAGGCGGGCGCCGAGGCCGGGCCGGTCCGGCGCCAGGTACCTGCCCCGCTCGACCCGCACCGGGTCGACGAAGTGCTCGTGCAGGTGGTCCACGTACTCGATGACCCGGTCGTGGCGGGTGCCGCTCACCGCGACGAAGTCGAACATCGCCAGGTGCTGCACCATTTCGCAGAGCCCGACCCCGCCGGCGTGCGGGCACACCGGCACGCCGAACTTCGCGGCCAGCAAAAGGATCGCGATGTTCTCGGTGACGCCGGCGACCCGGCTCGCGTCGAGCTGGAGGATGTCGATCGCCTCCGCCTGCAGGAGCTGCTTGAACATCACCGTGTTGTGCGTGTGCTCCCCGGTGGCCACCTTGATCGGCGCCACCGCCCGGCGGATCGCGGCGTGGCCGAGCACGTCGTCGGGCGAGGTCGGCTCCTCGATCCAGTACGGGTCGAACTCCGCCAGCGGCCGCAGCCAGGCGATGGCCTGGCCGACACCCCATGCCTGGTTGGCGTCGATGGCGATCCGCACGTCCGGGCCGACGACCTCGCGCGCCAGCCGCAGCCGCCGGACGTCCTCGTCGAGGTCGGCCCCGACCTTGAGCTTGATCTGGGTGAACCCGTCGGCGACCGCCTCCGCCGCGAGCGCCGCCAGCTTCTCCGGCGAATAGCCGAGCCAGCCGGGAGTGGTGGTGTAGGCGGGATAGCCCGACGTGAGCAGCTCGGCCTGCCGAGCCGCGCGGCCCGGTTCGGCTCGCCGGAGGATGTCCAGCGCTTCGTCCCGGGTAAGCGCTTCCTGGAGGTACCGGAAGTCGATCAGGTCGACCAGTTCCGCCGGCGGCAGTTCGGCGAGCAGCCGCCAGACCGGCTTGCCTTCGCGGCGCGCCCGCAGGTCCCACACGGCGTTGACGATCGCCGCCGCGGCCATGTGGATCGCGCCCTTGTCGGGGCCCAGCCACCGGAGCTGGCTGTCGCCGGTCAGCCGGCGCGAAAAGCCGCCGAGATCGGCGAGGGCGTCGTCCACCGGCATGCCCGCGACCAGGGGCACCAGCGCCCGGACGGCGGCGACCTGCACGTCGTTGCCGCGCCCGACGGTGAATGCGAGGCCGTACCCCTCGTCCCCCGCGCTCGTGCGGATGGTGACGTACGCGGCGGAATAGTCGGGTTCCGGGTTCATCGCGTCGGACCCGTCCAGGCTCAGCGAAGTCGGGAAACGCACGTCCACGGCTTCGATCGCGCTGATCACCTCGGGCAAGGTCGCCACCTCTCACGCGAACACAAGGGACAGACAACATACGTATAGGTACGCCTCGACCCTCAACTTGTCCAGAAGTCCGGCGATCTCCCGACGAGAGCTGGTCGAGACATCATACGTCTGCTACGGTCTACGGCAGTTCCGCTCCGGTCCACTGAGACGAACGCGGGGACACCATGACGGCTGAGACCGGCTCCACTTCCCGAAGAACCGCACTGAAGTACCTGGGCATGGGTGGCGGGACGGTGGCCGCGAGCGCCCTGCTCGCGGCGTGCACCGGCGTCCAGGAAGCCCAGAACGGCGGCAAGTCCGGGCCGTTCCCGAGCACCCCGCAGTGGCGGTTCGTGTTCGTCAACCACGTCACCACGAACTCCTTCTTCGTCCCGACCCGAAGCGGGCTCGCCGACGCCGCCGCATTGCTCGGCGTGCCCGAGCCTCAGTGGACCGGCTCGGAGAACGGCAACGTCGCGCAGATGGCGAGTGCCATGGAAACCGCGATCACCGGCAAGGCCGACGGGATCGCGGTCGCGCTGACCGACGACAATGCGTTCGTCGACCTCACCAAACGCGCGCTGGGCGCGGGTATCCCGGTGATCGCGTACAACGCGAGCGCCGCCGGCAACTACCCGCTCGCCTACGTCGGCCAGGACCTGTACCTGTCCGGGTTCCGGATGGGGCAGCGCATCGCGCAGAAGGTCACCTCCGGCGACATCCTGGTCGGCATCTCCCAGCCCGGCGGCAACAACGTCCAGCCGCGGCTGGACGGCATCACCGACGCGCTCAAGCAGGCCGCACCCGGCGTGCGCGTCCAGTCGGTGAACACCGGGGCCGAGCAGGCCGGGGAGCTCAACGCGATGACCGCCGCGTACACCGGGAACACTGCGGCCAAAGGGATTTACGCGGTCGACGCCGGCAGCACCGCCGCGTGCGCGAAGCTGATCGCCGACCGCAAGCTGTCGGGCAAGCTCGGCAGCGGCGGGTTCGACCTGCTCGACGACACGGTCACCGGGGTGAAGGACGGCGCGCTCGACTTCACCATCGACCAGTCCCCTTACCTGCAGGGCTTCCTGTCGGTGCTCTACCTCTACCTGTTCCGGCTGTCCGGGACGCTGGTCGCGCCGCCGGTCACCGACACCGGGCTCACGTTCGTCACCAAGGAGAACGTCGGCCCGTACGCGACGGCCCGCAGCCGGTTCGAAGGCGGCGACAACAAGGACGTGCTCGCGATGCCGGGCTCGATCCCCCTGCCGCCGCCGTCGGTGCTGAGCCGGTAGGCGCCGGCGATGCCGTCGAAACCGGCGCTGCTCGGCGTGATGCAGGTCAAGGAACTGAGCATCCTGCTGGTCACGATCGCCGCGGGGATCTACTTCACGGTGACGAGCGGGGCGTTCAACTCCCTGGACAACTACCAGACGATCGCCCAGTACGTGGCACCGTGGTCGATCATCGCCGCGGGGCAGGTGATGCTGCTGATCTGCGGCGAGATCGACCTCTCCGCCGGCTTCGTGTTCACCCTCGCCCCGTTCACGATGATGCAGTTCTTCGTCAACGGGTGGCCGCTGTGGCTCGCGCTGCTCGGCGCGGTCGCGGTGAGCACGCTGGTCGGCGTGGCGAACGGGCTGATCCGGACCGTGCTGGGGATCCCGTCGTTCATCACCACGCTGGGCATGGCTTTCCTGTTGCAGGGCCTGGTGCTGATCATTTCGAACGCCCGCCCGGTCGGCACGCCGAAGGACAGCGGGGTGCTCGAGGTGTTCGGCGGGGCGCGCTGGACCGAGTTCCTGTGGGCCCTCGGCGTGGTCGTCGTCATGCAGGTGGTGCTTTCGGCGACCCGGTTCGGCATCCACACCCAGGCCACCGGCGGGAACCCGGTCGGTGCCGCGGAGTCCGGCATCCCGGTCAACCGGGTGAAGGTGGTCAACTTCGCGATCACCAGCACCCTGGCCGGGCTCGCCGGCATCCTGCAGGGCACGCGGGTCGGCTCGTACGACCCGACCAACGGCGGGTTCACCACGATGTTCTTCGCGGTGGCGGCGGCCGTGATCGGCGGTACGGCGCTGCTCGGCGGATCCGGCACGGTGGTCGGCGCGTTCCTCGGCGCACTGCTGCTGGGCATCGTGTTCGACGGGTTCAACCTGACCGGCGTCAGCGCGAACGCGTTCAACGTCGTGCTCGGCGCCGCCATCCTCGGCGCCATGGTGCTGAACGTGACGCTGATCGTGGTGCGCAAGCGCGTCGGATCCCGGGAGCGGACATGAGCGAAGAGATCATCCGGGTCGAGGGCATCAGCAAGAAGTTCGGCCCCGTGACCGCGCTCGCCGACATCACCCTGCACGTGCGGCGGGGCGAGATCCTCGGGCTCATCGGGGACAACGGCGCCGGCAAGTCGACGCTGATCAAGATCCTGACCGGCTACCACCAGCCGGACGGCGGAAGCATCGAGTTCGAGGGCGAACCGACCACGCTGAAGTCCGTGGTGCACGCGAGGTCGCTGGGCATCGAGACGGTGTTCCAGGACCTGGCGATGATCAACGACCTGCCGGTGTACCTGAACCTGCACCTGAACCGCGAGCTGACCCACCGCCCGCTGCCGTTCCTGCGACGCCGTGAGATGAAGCGCCGCGCACGCGAGGCATTGGACTCGATCGGCATCAGCATCCCCTCGGTGACCGCCGAAGTGGGCATGCTCTCCGGCGGCCAGCGGCAAGCGATCGCGGTGGCCCGGTCGGTGTACTCGAAGGCGAAGCTGCTGCTGCTCGACGAGCCGCTCGCCGCGATGGGTGCCAAGGAAAGCACGGTGATCCTGCGCCTGCTGCGGGAACTGAAGCAGCGCGGCGACATCGCGATCATCCTCATCGCGCACAACTACGGGCAGGTGATGGACGTCTGCGACCGGGTCAACCTGTTGCAGCACGGCGAGATCACCTTCGACCGGAGATCCTCGGACACCTCGGTGACCGAGCTCCTCGAGCTGGTGCACGCGGAATACCGGCTCGAGAGCGGACACTAGGCGCGTCCGCGTTCGTGTAACTTTCACGGCCCGGCTCCCGTCGTGAATCCGGGACCGTAGCCGTGAGGTGCCAAGACCACCCGGCGCGGTGTCCCCGCACCCTGGCGCCCGGGCGCATCGATTGACAACCCTCCGCCCGGAAGTCCAGGCTGGCGCGACCCATGTTAGCGATAACAGTCGGCTCGGAAGCGGGCCTGAAGCAGGCTGGGAAAAGGTTGTCATGAAAAGAGGAACCATCAGATCCCTGATCGGCGTGCTCGCCGCCGCGACGACGGTGGTGGCGGGGGTGACGCTCGGGACCCCCACGGCCCTGGCCGACGTCACCGGCGCCCTGCACGGCGTCGGATCGGGCCGGTGCCTGGACGTGGCGAACGCCAGCCAGGCCGACGGTGCCGCCCTGCAGATCTACGACTGCTCGGGCGGCGCGGGCCAGCAGTGGACGCTGACCGACGCGGGCCTGCTGACGGTGTTCGGCGGCAAGTGCCTGGACGTGCCCGGCAGCGCGACCACCGCCGGTACCCGGGTGCAGACCTGGACGTGTCACGGCGGAGCCAACCAGCAGTGGCGGGTGAACTCCGACGGCACCATCGTCGGGGTGCAGTCCGGGCTCTGCCTGGACGTCACCGGGGCCGGCACGGCCAACGGCACCGCCGTGGCGATCTGGACGTGCAACGGCGGCAGCAACCAGAAGTGGACGGGCCTGTCGGGCACCACCCCGACGACCACCACCACGACCGGCGGAGGCAGCGGCTGCTCCCTTCCCTCGTCCTACCGCTGGTCGTCGACGGGGGTGCTGGCGCAGCCGAAGAACGGCTGGGTCTCCCTCAAGGACTTCACCAACGTCGTCTACAACGGCAAGCACCTCGTCTACGCCTCGAACGTCGCGGGATCGTCGTACGGCTCGATGGCCTTCACCCCCTTCACGAACTGGTCCGACATGGCTTCGGCCGGCCAGAACGGGATGAACCAGGGCACGGTGGCGCCCACGCTGTTCTACTTCGCGCCGAAGAACATCTGGGTGCTGGCGTACCAGTGGGGTGCCTGGCCGTTCATCTACCGCACCTCGAGCGACCCCACCAACCCCAACGGCTGGTCCTCGCCGCAGCCGCTGTTCACCGGCAGCATCTCCGGCTCCGGCACCGGCCCGATCGACCAGACCCTGATCGCCGACGGCTCGAACATGTACCTGTTCTTCGCCGGCGACAACGGGAAGATCTACCGGGCCAGCATGCCGATCGGGAACTTCCCGGGCAGCTTCGGCTCGAACTACACGACGATCATGAGCGACACGCAGGCCAACCTCTTCGAAGCCGTCGAGGTCTACAAGGTGCAGGGCCAGAACCAGTACCTGATGATCGTCGAGGCGATGGGCGCGAACGGGCGCTACTTCCGGTCGTTCACCTCCAGCAGCCTGAGCGGTTCGTGGACGCCGCAGGCCGCCAGCGAAAGCAACCCCTTCGCCGGCAAGGCCAACAGCGGCGCCTCCTGGACCAACGACATCAGCCACGGTGACCTGGTCCGCACCAACCCCGACCAGACCAAGACCATCGATCCGTGCAACCTGCAGTTCCTCTACCAGGGCAAGAACCCCAGCGCGAGCGGACCGTACGACCAGCTGCCGTGGCGGCCGGGAGTGCTGACGCTGCAGCGTTAGTGCCTTGCCTCTGAGCGCTTGTCGACAGCGCCCCAATGTGGCCTTCGGTGCGTCAGACGCACCGA
>NZ_JBFBBQ010000116.1:0-25139 GCF_040682775.1 Amycolatopsis sp. NPDC051106
GGCTTCTTCTTCGCCATGGGATCCATGATGAGGGACATCCCTTCCAGGAGCTCCCGCCCCTGATCAGAGGTGTCCGCCAAACCGGGTCAAGCCCAAGACGTTTGCCCGGGGCACCACACCCGCCGGCCGGATCGAAAAGGAACCCGGGCCTCGAGGGGGAGGCCCGGGTTCCGGGGGGAGGGCGCGGGTCAGACGGTGCCCGGCTTCGGCAGCTGCTGCTTGGCCGGGGTGTTCTGGTAGGACGCCAGGTGCCAGGAGCCGTCGCGCTTCACGACGGTCCAGGAGGCCCGGATCGACTGGGAGTCCGTGACCTCGGTCTCGCCCGCGGCGAGGACGCCGCCCTGGGTGATGAGGACGCCGGAATCCGGGGTGAAGAAGCGGATCTCGATCGGGCGCCCGGTGACCTGGGTGCCCTTGTAGTTGCCCGCGAACGACTCCACCAGGAACGCGCGGATCTCCTCGCGGCCCTTCTTGAAGATGCCGGGCAGGATCATCGTGCCGTCTTCGGTGAAGACGTTGGCGAACCCGTCGGCGTCGCCGTAGGCCCACGCGGCGATGACCTTCTGGGTCAGGGCCGCGATCGCGGCCTGGTCGGCCGCGGTGCCGGCTTCGGTCGTGGTCATGGAGTTCTCCCTAGATGTAGAGCGTGTTGGGCTCGAGCCCGCAGAGGACGCGGCCGTACAGTTCGGTGTTGGTGTTCGGGTGCATCAGCGCGTGGAGGTTGACCGCGGTGACGTCGCGGGCGATGCGCTGGATCGGGATGCCGTGGTAGATCGAGGAACCGCCGGAAGCCGAAGCCAGGATGTCGATGGACTCCTTGGCCAGCCGGACCACCGCGCCGAGGTCGGCCCGCGCGATCGCGCGCTCCTCGAGCTTCCACGGGCTGCCGTCGGCGACCTTCGTGTCGACCAGCGTGGCCAGCCGGTGCGCGTGGAACTGGGCCTCGTCGATCTTCATCGCCGAGTCGGCCACCTGGTGGTGCGTGATCGGGGCCTCGCGCTGCGATTCGTAGGCGGTGTAGGTGATCTTGCGGTCCGGCAGCCGCTTGAGGAAGCTGTCCTGGGCCGACTTCGCCATGCCCACCAGCGTGCCGACCGACGACACCGAGGCGACCGGCAGCAGCGGCGAGCGGTAGATCGAGCCGGCCGCGCCGCCCTGCCCCTCCAGCACCGCGGGCAGCGGGAGCACGCGCTCGGCCGGGATGAAGACGTCCTGCGCCACCGTCGACACGCTGCCGGTCCCGCGCAGGCCCGCGGTGTCCCAGTCGTCCACGATCAGCAGGTCCGACAGTGGAACCAGCGCCATGATCGGGTACGGCTCACCCTCGGCCGGGACGAGGATCGCGATGATCTCCTGCCACTGCGCGTGCAGCGCCCCGCTGATGAAGCCCCACTTGCCGTTCACCACGACGCCGCCGTCGACCGGCGCGGCCATCGCGGACGGGCTGAGCGTGCCGCACACGCGCACGTCCGGGGTCGAGAACACCTCGTCCTGCACCGCTTCCGGGAAGTGGCAGGCCATCCAGGTGGGGATCCAGTACACCGAAGCCACCCAGGAGGTCGAGCCGTCGGCGCGGCCGATCTCGGTCGCGACGTCGACGAGCGTCCGGGTGTCGGCTTCGAACCCGCCGTAGCGCTTCGGGCGGCGCAGCTTGAACACGCCGGCCTCGGCGAGCGCCTCGATGGACTCCTCGTGCAGCCGCCGGTTCTGCTCGGACCAGTTCGCGTGCTTCTTCAGTGCGGGAGCCAGTTCGGCCACGCGGCGAACCAGTTCCTCCCGCGTCGGAACATCGGTGCTCGACACCTTGACCTCCTAGATTGTCGACCGTCCCAGCTTCGCAGCGGGCCCGGGGCAACCGCGTCTTCCTGCTTGCCGGTGGCGTCACGCGGCGGCACGCTCGGAGGTGCGCGGCGGGAGACCCACGACGTTCTGGCCGTCCCGGCGCGCGAACCAGGTCGCCATCGGCCCGGCCATCGCGGTCGAGACCAGCGCCATGATCACCAGCATCGTGAACAGCATCGGCGACAGCACGCCGAGGTCGAGCCCGATGTTGAGCACCACCAGCTCGGTCAGGCCGCGGCAGTTCATCAGCACGCCGACCTGCAGGGCCCGGTTCCAGTTCTCGCCGACCGCCCGCGCGGACAGCGCCGAGCCGCCGAGCTTGCCCACGACCGCCGCGACGAGGATCACCGCGCACCACAGCCAGCCTTCGGCGGAGATCAGGGTGATGTTGGTCCGCAGCCCGCTGTAGGCGAAGAACAGCGGCAGCATCAACGCCGTGGTCAGCCCGCCGACCTTGTCCATCAGCCAGGTCGCGACCACGTTGTCGCGCGGGAAGACCAGCCCGAACACGAACGCGCCGAACATCGCGTGCACGCCGATCCACTCGGTGGCCAGCGCGCACAGCAGCACGCCGACCACCGACAGCGGCGCGGCCTTCTGCAGCCGGGCCACCGGGACCCGGGTCACGAGCTTGCGCAGCAGCGGCCGCACGACCAGGCCGAGGAACGCGACGAACGCCACGGTCAGCGCGACCGTCAGCACCACGCCGAACAACGAGGACGCCGTCGTCAGCGCGACCACCAGCGCCAGCAGGCTCCACGCCGTGACGTCGTCGACCACCGCGCAGGTCAGCGCGACCACGCCGGCCTCGGTGCGGAACAAGCCGATCTCGTGCAGGATCCGGACCAGCACCGGCAGCGCCGTGATGCTCAGCGAAACGCCGAAGAACAGGGCGAACGCGAGGAAGCCGACGCCCTCGGGCGCGAACCGGCTGTAGGCGAACACCGCCAGCCCGACCCCGAGCAGGAACGGGAACGCGATGCTGACGTGGCTGACGACCACGGCGAGCCGCCCGCGTCCGCGCAGCAGCCGCGTGTTCAGCTCCAGCCCGGCGAGGAACACGAAGAAGATCACGCCGAGCTGGGCCACGACGTTCAGCTGGGGGATCGCGGCCTTGGGGAGCAGGACCGCCGCGCCCTGCGGCCAGAGGGCACCGAGCACGGACGGCCCGAGCACGATGCCGGCGACGATCTCGCCCATCACCGCGGGTTGCCCGACGCGCTGCCCGAGCCAGCCGACGATCTTGCAGGCACCCACGATGACGGTGATCGCCAGCAGCAGCTGGACCAGTGACGGCCCGGCTGCGGCCTTCGCCTTGGCGACGTTGTCGCCGTCTTCCCCGCTGCCCAGCAGGACGATCGCGACCACGACGGGCACCACGACCAGTCCGATGTAGACACCCAGGGTGCGGCGGATCCCGGTCCGCGTTTTCACGTCGGCCATGTGACTCCGATCAGGGTTCGGTGACGTTCGCGATCGGCGGCGGCGAGCTCGTCCCGGACACCGAGGCGCGCGGAACCAGGCGGGTCCGGGGAGCGCCCACCGGTGCCGCCGATTACCCGACCGAAGCTAACAACCGCGGATCGAGATCCACTCAAGGAGTGACCGTGGGAACGGGCAGCGGCAGCGGCGGACACTCCAGATCGAACCGGTTGCCGGATTTGCGCGCGGGCAGCGTGCCGCCCGCCAGGTACTCCGCGATCTTGCCGTCCACGCAGGCGTTGCCGCCCATCAGCGTGTTCGCGTGGTTCCGGCCGCCGGGCACGGCGAGCAACGTGGCGGCCGGGAACCGGGTGCGGGTCTCGAGGCTGCCCTCGAACGGCGTGGCCGGGTCGAGTGTCTCGTCGACCAGCAGCATGCTGTCCAGGCGGTGGCTGCCGACGTTCACCGGCCGGCCGGCCGGGGCCGGCCAGAACGCGCACGGCGCGTTGATCCAGGTGTTCTGCCAGGCGAAGTACGGCGCCTCGGCGTACGCCCGCCAGGTGTCCGCCCGCCACTTCTGCCAGTTCGTGGGCGACTGCGTGTCCGTGCACTCCACGGCCAGGTACGCGGCGTAGGCGTTGTCGTTGCCGCGTCCGCCGATCTGCACGAACAACGTCTTCAGCGTCGCGCCGTCGTGGTGGTTGACCCAGCCGGCGAACGCGTCGGCGACGAGCGTCCAGTGGAGCTGGCGGTAGGCGGCCAGCTGGAAGATGTCGGTCCACTCGTCCGGGCCGACCGCGCCCGCGGCCGGTTCGCGCGCCAACTCCACCAGCTGCCGGTCGTACTCGTTCTTCACGGCGGCCTGGGTCCTGCCGAGGTGGTAGACGTCGTCGTGCGCCGCGACCCAGCCGAAGAACGCGTTCAGGCTCCGGTCGTACCCGGAGTCCTGGGACAGGTTGAGCCGGTAGTAGACGTCCCGGGGGTGCACGCTGCTGTCCAGGACCATCCGGCGTACCCGATCCGGGTGCAGCGTCGCGTAGACCTCTTCGACGTACGTGCCGTACGAGTAGCCGTAGAAGCTCATCTCGGTCACGCCGAGCGCGGCCCGGATGCGTTCCAGGTCGGCCACCGCGTCCGTGGTCTTCATGTTCGCCAGCAGGTCCGGGTCGTTGTGCGCGCCGCAGGCGCGGGCGTAAACCCGGACGCGGTCGAGCCAGGTCCGCTCGAGCTGCGGCGTGACCGGTACGTAGCCCGGCCGGTCGAAGTCCATGTAGCCGGGATCGCAGGACAGCGCGGGCTCGCTCGTGGCGACCCCGCGCGGGTCGAAGCCGATCCAGTCGTAGGCGTCCCCGACGTGGCCGGGGACCAGCGTGCCCAGCGTCGCCAGTGCCAGCCCAGGCAGGCCGGGACCGCCCGAGACGGTCAGCATGACGCCCTGGAAAGCGCTCTCCGGGGTCTTGTGCCGGATCCGGGACACCGCGATCCGGAGCTGCTTCCCGGCCGGCCTGCGGTAGTCCATCGGCACCTGGAGCATCCCGCACTGGGCGCCCGCCGCCACCAGGCTCGGGTCCTGGCACGGACCCCAGGTGATGGTGGCCGGCGCTGCGGCGGCGGCCGGGGCACTCACCGCCGAAAACGCCACGGCAACGCCGGCGACCGCGGTGACAATCAGACGTTTCACCTAGTCCACCTCCGGTTGAACCGAACAGATGCGCCGAGGCTAGGCGGGAAGTTCCGCGTCACACGTCTTTGCGGTTGCCGAGCAGGCGGGACCTCCTCGCGAATGCCGACTTCGCGCGCGGGCTGGAGTGCGGCCGGGCGGGGAGTTACGTTGGCTTCCATGGGATTCCCGATCGACGACCTGCTGGCGACGTTGCCCGCCGATCGCGTGCTCACCGATCCTGACCTGCTGGCCGCCTACTGCCGCGACGAAGCCGACCTGTGCGACGCGGGCACGCCGCTCGCCGTCGTGCGGCCGCGGAGCACCGCCGAGGTCGCCGCCACCGTGCGGGTCGCCGCCGCGCACCGGGTACCGGTCGTCCCGCAGGGCGCGCGCACCGGGCTGACCGGTGCGGCCAACGCGGTCGACGGCGCCCTCGTCGTGTCGCTGACCGGGTTGAACCGGATCCTGGAGATCGACCCGGGCGAGCGGATCGCGGTCGTGCAACCGGGGGTGGTCAACGCCGAGCTGAGCCGGGCCGCCGCCAAGGAAGGGCTCGCCTACCCGCCGGACCCCGGTTCCTGGGAGTCCTCGACGATCGGCGGCAACGTCTCGACCGACGCGGGCGGCATGTGCTGCGTCAAGTACGGCGTCACCGGCGAGTACGTGCTGGGCCTGGAAGTCGTGCTCGCCGACGGCGAGGTGCTGCGCTGCGGCCGCCGGACCGTGAAGGGCGTCGCCGGCTACGACCTGACCGCGTTGTTCGTCGGCTCGGAGGGCACCCTCGGGATCATCACCGAGATCACCGTCCGGCTCCGGCCCGCGGCCCGGGAGGCCCGGACCATGGTGGCGGTGTACCCGACGGTGGCGGCGGCCGGGCGGGCGGTGGCCTCGATCACCGCCGCCGGTCACGTGCCGAGCATGCTCGAGCTGCTCGACCGCACGCACCTGCGGGCCATCGAGGCGTATCGCCCGATGGGCCTGGACACCGAAGCCGCGGCCATGCTGCTGGTCGCGACGGACACCGGCGACGGCACCGACCTCGCCGCGATCGCCGAGTGCTGCCGGGCGGCCGGCGCGAGCGAGCTGTACGCCGCCGGGGACGCGGTCGAAGCCGAGGCGCTGACCAGCGCGCGCCGGCTGGCGCACCCGGCGATGGAACAGCTGGCCGCGCAGGCGTTCCCCGGCGGCCGGGGCGGTCTCGTCGTGGACGACGTGGCCGTGCCCAGGTCACGGGTCGCCGAGCTCGTCGCCGGTGTCGAGGAGATCGCGGCGCGGCACGACGTCCTGGTCGGCGTGGTCGGCCACGCCGGCGACGGGAACCTGCACCCGGTCATCGTGGTGGACCGGGCGGATCAGTCCAGTATGGACCGCGGGCGGCTGGTGTTCGACGAGATCATGCGGCTGGGGCTCTCGCTGGGCGGCACCTGCACCGGCGAGCACGGCGTCGGCCTGCTCAAGCGGGACTGGCTCGCGCGGGAGATCGGACCCGTCGGCGTGCGGGTGCACCGGGCACTGAAACTCGCGCTCGACCCGGACGGGATCTTCAACCCCGGCAAGGTGATCGCGCCCCGCTGACGGCATCCCGGAGGAAGGCAGCCGCCGTCCCGGCTGGAACCATCGGCAGGATGAAGATACTTGCGGGGGAAGGAAAAGCGCCCGCGGTGGCGGTCATCGCCGGCACCCCCTACGACTCCGGTCTCGGCGCCGGGCTGCTGCGGGCCCGGGGACTGGCGGCCGATCCGTACGCCATGGCGGCTTCGCCGGACGAGCAGGACTCGTTGCAGTACGAGGATCCCGGCGCGCTGGCGGCGGCGTTCCACACGCGTCTCCGCGAGCTGCGCGCCCGGGGGACCGAGCAGGCGATGCTCTTCTGCAACTCGCTGTCCGCCGTGGTGGATCACGACAGCGCGGCGCTGCCGGTGGTCTCGCCCGGGACGGTCTACCAGGAAGCGTTCCCGAAGCTGCGTTCTTCCCTGGTGGTGACCGGGAACGCGCACGCCGTCGTCGGCGTAGAGCGGGCCGCGTGGCAGGTCAGCCCCGGCCACCGGCTGCTCGGGGTGTCGGATCCCGCACTGGTGCGCGGGATCGAGGCCGGCGACCCGGCGGCGGCGTTCGAGGCTTCGCACCTGCCGACCACCCTGCGCCTCGCCGAGCGCCTCGGCCTCGACGCCGTCGTCCTGGCGTGCACGCACTTCACGGCCGTGCTGCCGTTCGTGACCGAAACCTGTGCGCTGCCGGTCATCGACGTCGGCACCAGGCTCGTCGAACTGACCGGCCGGGCGGTCGCGGCCCGGACCCTCGCCGCGTGAACGAAGAGAACCCGTGCGGACCGCACGGGTTCTCTCCGGGCCGGGAGCGTCAGCCGGCGAACAGCCGCCGGTTCCACCAGGTCGAGGTCCGGCGGCCGACCACCCCGGTCAGCGCGTCGATCTCCTTCGACAGGACACGGAGGTCTTCGGCCACGAGCGCCTGCGGGCCGTCGCACATGGCTTCCTCGGGATGCGGGTGGACGTCGACGAGGATCCCGTCCGCGCCGACGGCGATCGCCGCCCGGGACAGGGGGAGGACGAGGTCCCGCCGTCCGCCGGAGTGCGAGGGGTCGATCATCACGGGCAGGTGCGAAAGACCCTGGACGACCGGGATCGCGGAGATGTCGAGCGTGTTGCGGGTGGCGGTCTCGAAGGTCCGGATCCCGCGCTCGCACAGGACGATGTCGAGGTTGCCGCGCTGCGCGATGTACTCGGCGGCCATCAGCCATTCCTCGATGGTGGAGTTCATGCCGCGCTTGAGCAGCACCGGCTTGCCCGCCTCGCCGGCGGCCTGCAGCAACGAGAAGTTCTGCATGTTCCGGGTGCCGATCTGCAGCATGTCCGCGTACCCGGCGACCATCTCGACGTCGTGGGCCGCGACCACCTCGGTGACGATCGGCAGGCCGGTCTGCGCGCGGATGTCGGCGAGGATCTGCAGGCCGCGCTCGCCGAGGCCCTGGAAGGCGTAGGGCGACGTGCGCGGCTTGAACGCGCCGCCGCGCAGCAACGTCGCGCCGGCCGCCTGAGCCATCCTCGCTGCGGCCAGCGTCTGCTCCGGCGTCTCGACCGCGCACGGCCCGGCGATCAGCGTGACCGTGTCCGGGCCGATCGGCACGCCGCGGACGTACACAGTGGACCGTTGCGGGTGGTGCTGCAGGCTCACCAGCTTGTACGGGGCGGAGATGCGGGTGACGCTCTGCACCCCGCGCATCCCGCCGAGGTTGAGCGTTTCGAACCGGTCGACGTCACCGATGAGCCCGACGATCACCCGGCTCACGCCGCGGCTGACGAAGGCTTCGCCACCCGCTTCCGTCACCCGGTCGACGACGGCCTCGACATCTGCGGTCCCCGCATCGGTAGCCATGACGATGACCATGATTTCTGCACCCTCCAGCGCTACGGACTCGGCCACCGGCGGGCGCCGGCGGTGTCCCGGTGGATCGAGCATCCAGCGGGGCGGCGAAGCACCGCGTCTCCGCGGCTGCGCAACCGCCCCGGAGTCAGGGGAGGCGGCCGCTGATGAGGGCGGCGAGTCGGGCCACACCCTCGTCGATCAGGTCCGGGGTGAGCAAGCTGATCGACAGCCGCAGCTGTGTGAAGCCGCCCTTGCCGCCGTAGAAGTGGTGCATCGGGGTGAACAGGACGCCGTGGTCGCGGGCGGCGACGGCCAGCAGGTCGTCGTCGACGGGGAACGGCACGGTCACCGTGATGAAGAACCCGCCCGTCGGCGTGTTCCAGCTGACCCCGGGGCAGCCGCCGAGTGTGCGGGTGAGCCCGGCCAGCGTCAGCTGCAGGTTGCGCTGGTAGATCGCCGTCTCGCGCGCGTTGGCCCTGGTCAGGCTCAGGTCGTTGAGCAGGAGCTTCCCCGCGATCACGGCCTGGGCGATGGGGGAGGTGTTCACCGTGAGCATGCCTTTGAGCTTCGACAGCTGGTCGGCGAGCAGGCCACCACCGGCCACGGGTTGATCCGCCACCACGTAGCCGACCCGGGCGCCGGGCATGCCGGTCTTGGCGAAGGAACCGAGGTACACCACGGTCCCCGCCTCGTCGAGCGCCTTCAGCGAGGGCAGCCGGTCCGCTCCGAAGAGCCCGTACGCGTTGTCCTCGAGCAGCAGGATCCCGTGCTCCTCGGCGATCTCCAGAAGCCGTCGGCGCGCGGGCAGGTCCATGCTGGTGCCGGTGGGGTTGGCGAAGTCGGGGGTCACGTAACAGGCCCGGACCCGCTCGCCCGCCTCGCGCGCCAGTTTCAGCTGGTGCGTCAGGTCGTCGAGGTCGATGCCGTTCGCGGTGGACCGCACCGGCCGCACGGGGGTGTCGGTGAGCAGCGCCGCCCCGGTCAGGCCGACGTAGGTGGGGGCGGGGGCGAGCAGCACGTCCCGCTCGTCCGTGCGCAGCGCCCGGAGCACCAGGAACATCGCCTCCTGGCAGCCGACGGTGACGACCACGGACTCGGGGGCGGCGACGATGTGCTCGTCCTCGGCGAGGTTGCGGGCGATGAGGTCGGCGATCACGCCTTTCGTGGCACCGTACTGGAAAAGCGTACGGGTGACTTCGGCCTCGCTCAGTTTCCGGTCACGCCGGAGGTGGTCGCAATAAGCGTCGAGGTACCGGTGGATCTGGCCGACGTCGAAGAATTCTTCGTACGGCCGGCCGGCCGCCATGGAAATGGCCTGCGGATATTCGTCGATCAACTCGTTGAGCAGGTTCATCGACGAGATGGCCGGATCGGCGAGCGATCCGTGCAACGTTTCCACGCTCAGTTGGGTTGACAACCGTATCGCCTCTCCTGCGGCCGATCACCGGGTGATCAGTATGCGACCCGGTGCGCGGCCACGGCTTCTCCGGCCATGCGTTGTCCGGCGGCCGGCGCGGGCAACGGAAGAGAGGACAGTGCCGGCCCGTTTTGCGATTCTCGACGGTGGGACGCGAGACGCCAGGCACCGAATACCCGCCAGTGGAGGTTGGAGACCGTGCAGAACGCACTCCGGGACATGACCATCGATTACGTCGAGCTGTACGTGGACGATATCGAACGGAATCTCGCCTGGCTCGTCGACGGGTGCGGTTTCGTCGTGCGCGCGGAGTCGGCCCCGTCGGACGGGACGACGCGCTCGGTCACCGTCGGGCAGGGCGAGATCGACCTGGTGCTGACGCAGTCGGGCGAGGACCACCCCGCGCACGCCTACGTGGAGCGGCACGGGGACGGGATCGGCGACATCGGCATCCGGGTGCCGGACGCCGCCGCGGCGTTCGCCGAGGCCGTGCGGCGCGGGGTGCGCCCGGTCATGGCGCCGGTCACCCGGGGAGCGGTGACCCTCGCGACGATCGCCGGCTTCGGCGACGTGACGCACACGTTCGTGCAGCGACCGGACGACGCGGGGGTGGCCGACGTGCGCGGCCTCGTCGCGGTGCCCGAGAGCGGTGCCGCCGCGGGGACCGGGCTGCACAAGGTGGACCACTTCGCGATCCCCGTCGAGGCGGGCCGGATGGACGAGACCGTCGAGTACTACCAGCGGACGCTGGACTTCGAGCTCATCCTCACCGAGCGGATCGTCACCGGCGACCAGGGGATGTTCATCAAGGTCATCCAGAGCAAGTCGCGCGCGGTCACGTTCACGCTCGTCGAGTCGGACACCAGCCTGGCGGTCGGCCAGGTCGACCGGTTCCTCAAGGACAACGACGGCTCGGGCGTGCAGCACCTGGCCTTCAGCACCACCGACATCCTGTCCACGGTGCGGCAGCTGACCGCCGACGGCATCGAGCTGCTGACGACGCCCGCCGCCTACTACACCGCGCTCGCGAACCGCGTGCACCCGGAGAAGTACTCCGTCGACGAGCTGCGCGACCTGCACGTCCTGGTCGACGAGGACCACGACGGCCAGCTCTACCAGATCTTCGCCAAGTCCGTGCACCCGCGGAACACGCTCTTCCTGGAGATCATCGAGCGGGCGGGCGCGACGTCCTTCGGCAGCTCGAACATCAAGCACCTGTACGACAGCGTCGAAGCGGACCAGGTGCCGGGGCCGGCCGGGGACTGACCGGCCCGGAATCGCAGCACAATCGCGAAGACGTGCCCGGTGAACCGTCCCGGGCAGACTGGAATCCGCTCACCGCGGCGCGCGGCCGCGCCCGGCACCGTCAGACCGTCCTAAGTGGAGTGAGGTTATCGTGTCCAATCCGTTCGAGGACGCCGACGCCCGGTACCTGGTCCTGGTCAACGACGAAGGCCAGTACAGCCTGTGGCCCGCCGGCATCGCCGTCCCGGCCGGCTGGAGCACGGCGCGCGGCGCGGACTCCCGCGCGAACTGCCTCGCATACATCGAAGCGCAGTGGACGGACATGCGGCCGAAGAGCCTCGTCCGGGCCGAACGGGCGTGACCGGGATGGATCTCCGACGGGACCTGGTGGGTTCGGGGTGGAACGACACGGCGCGGGACGTTCCGGTGACGGTGCTGCCGGAGCTGTTCGCGGCGCAGGCCGCGCGGACGCCGGACGCCGTCGCGGTGGAGTCCGGGGGCGCGGCGTGGTCGTACGCGGAGCTGGACGCGCGGTCGAGCCGGCTGGCACGCCACCTGGTGGGGCTGGGCGTGGGGCCGGAGCGCTTGGTGGCGGTCGCGTTGCCGCGGTCGCTGGAGATGGTGGCGGCGGTGCTGGGGGTGGTGAAGGCCGGCGCGGCCTACCTGCCGATCGATCCCGGGTATCCCGTGGAGCGGATCGGCTACATGCTCGACGACGCCGCCCCGAGCCTGCTGATCACCGACCGGGCCACTTCGGCACGGCTGCCCGAAGCGGCGGGCGTGGCGGTGCTCGACGTCGGCGACGCCGCGGTGACCGCGGCCGTGGCGCAGCAGCCCGACGGCCCGGTCACCGATGCGGACCGGATCGCGCCGTTGCGGGCCGCGCACCCGGCGTACCTGATCTACACGTCCGGGTCCACCGGGCGGCCCAAGGGCGTGGTGGTCACCCACCAGGGGCTGGCGAGCCTGTCCGCGTACCTCATTTCGACCTTCGCCATCGGGCCGGAGTCACGCGTGGGGCAGGTGGCCTCGCTGAGCTTCGACGCGGCCGTCATGGAACTGGTGATGTCGCTGCCGGCCGGCGCGGCGCTGGTGCTCCCGCCGCCGCGGCAGCTGGCCGGCGAGGTGCTGGCCGAGGCGCTGCACGAGCTGCGCGTCAGCCACGCCCTGGTCGGGCCGGCGTCCCTGGCCGGTGCGGCGCCGGACCAGCTGCCGCTGCTCGAGTGCATGATGGTCGGCGGCGAGGCGTGCTCCGGTGAGGTCTGCGCCGAGTGGTCGCCGGGGCGGCGGATGTTCAACGCCTACGGCCCGACCGAGGCGACGGTGGCCGTGACCCTGAGCGGCCCGCTGTCCGGAGCGGACGCTCCGCCGATCGGCAAGCCGATCTGGAACGCCCGGGTGTACGTGCTGGACGAGCGCCTGGAAGCGGTGCCGCCGGGCGTGCCCGGCGAGCTGTACATCGCCGGCCCGGGGTTGGCGCGGGGGTACCTCAACCAGGCCGGGCTGACCGCGCAGCGGTTCGTGGCCTGTCCCTTCGGTTCCGGGGAACGGATGTACCGGACCGGGGACCTGGCGCAGTGGCGGGAAGACGGCCAGCTGGAGTACCTGGGCCGGGTGGACCAGCAGGTCCAGGTCCGCGGGTTCCGCATCGAGCCGGGTGAGATCGAGGCCGTGCTGGCCGGGCAGCCCGGGGTGGCCCAGGCCGTCGTGGTGGCCCGCGAGGACCGGCCGGGCGACCAGCGCCTGGCGGGCTACGTCGTGCCCACGCCGGGAAGTCCGGTGGACCCGGCCGGGATCCGGGCCGCCGCGGCCGCGGTGCTGCCCGGCTACATGGTGCCCGCCGCGGTGGTCGTGCTGGACGCGCTGCCGCTGACGGTCAACGGGAAGCTGGACCGGAAGGCCCTGCCCGCACCGAAGTACGCCGCCGGAACGGGCCGCGAGCCGTCCACCCCGGCCGAAGAGATCCTGTGCGAGCTGTTCGCCGAAGTCCTGGGTGTGGACCGCGTCGGCGTGGACGACAGCTTCTTCGACCTGGGCGGCCACTCGCTGCTCGTCGCCCGGCTGATCAGCCGGGTGCGGTCGGTGCTGGGGGTCGAGCTGGAGATCCGGACGGTGTTCGACCACCCGACGGTGCAGCTGCTGGCCAAGTCGCTGGACGGCGCCGCGCAGGCGTGGCCGGCGCTGGAGCGGGCCGAGCGGCCCGAGCGCCTGCCGCTGTCGTTCGCGCAGCGCCGGCTGTGGTTCCAGGCGCAGCTCGAGGGGCCGAGCGCCACCTACAACGTGCCGTTCGCGTGGCGGCTGCACGGTCCGGTGGACGCGGGTGCGCTGCGCGCGGCACTGGGCGACGTGGCCGGGCGGCACGAGGCGTTGCGGACGGTCTTCCCGGCCGTGAACGGGCAGCCGTACCAACGGGTTCTTCCGCCCGCGCGAGCGCTGCCCGACCTCACCGTGGTGCCGGCCGCCGAAGCCGATCTGGCCGAGCTGACCGGGCAGGCGGCACGGTACGTGTTCGACCTGGCCGAAGAACTGCCGGTGCGGGCGTGGCTGTTCGAGCTGGGGGCCGACGAGTCCGTGCTGGTGCTGCTCACGCACCACATCGCCAGCGACGGCTGGTCGCTCGGGGTGCTGCTGCGGGACCTGGGACAGGCGTACGAGGCGCGGCTGGCCGGCCACCGTCCCGAGTGGACGGACCTGCCGGTGCAGTACGCGGACTACACGCTCTGGCAGCAGGGGCTGCTGGGCGAGGACCAGGACGACGGCAGCGTGCTCGCCCGGCAGGTGGCGTACTGGGAGTCGACGCTGGCCGACCTGCCCGAGCAGCTGGACCTGCCGTTCGACCGGTCCCGCCCGGCGCACCCCTCCCACCGCGGCGGGCACGTCGACGTCGACGTGGACGCCGGGCTGCACGGCCGGCTCGTGGAGCTCGCACGCGAGCACCAGGTGACGGTGTTCATGGTGCTCCAGGCCGGGCTCGCGGTGCTGCTGTCCCGGTCCGGGGCCGGCACCGACATCCCGATCGGCGTGCCGGTGGCCGGCCGCGGCGGGGACGAGGCGCTGCACCAGCTCGTCGGGTTCTTCGTCAACACGCTGGTGTTGCGGACGGACCTGTCGGGCGACCCGAGCTTCGCGGAGCTGCTCCGCCGGGTCCGCGACCGGGACCTGGCGGCGTACGCGCACCAGGACGTGCCCTTCGAACGGCTGGTGGAGGTCCTGAACCCGGTCCGGTCGGCCGCGCACCACCCGCTGTTCCAGGTGATGCTGGCTTCCGACGAGGAAACCCGCCGGGAGTGGGCCGTCCCGGGCCTGCGGGCCCAGGACCTCGAGCTGGCCGGGAGCTCGGCCAAGTTCGACCTGACGCTGACCTTCCGGTCGCGGCACGAGCCGGACGGCGCCCCGGGCGGGATCGGCCTCGCGCTGGAGTACGCGGCGGACCTGTTCGACCACGGCACCGTGCACGCGCTGGCCGGGCGGCTGATCGCGCTGCTGGGCCAGTTCACCGCCGACCCGGGGCTGCGGGTCGGCGACGCGGACCTGCTGACGGCGACCGAGCGGAATCTGGTCGTCTCGCGGTGGAACGACACGGCGCGGGACGTTCCGGTGACGGTGCTGCCGGAGCTCTTCGCGGCGCAGGCCGCGCGGACACCGGACGCCGTCGCGCTCGAGTCCGGCGGTGTGGCGTGGTCGTACGCGGAGCTCGACGCGCGGTCGACCCGGCTGGCGCGCTACCTGGTCGGGCTGGGGGTCGGGCCGGAGCGGGTGGTGGCGGTCGCGGTGCCGCGGTCGGCGGAGATGGTGGCCGCGGTGCTCGCGGTGGCCAAGGCCGGCGCGGCCTACCTGCCGATCGACCCGGGGTACCCGGCCGACCGGATCGCGTACATGCTCGGCGACGCCGACCCGGTCGTGGTGCTCACGACCCGGCAGGCCGGGGCGGAGCTGCCCGGCCGGGACCGGCTGGTCGTCCTGGACGACCCGCGGGTGGCCGCGGTGGTCGCGGACCTGCCCGGCGGCACGGTCGTCGACGAGGACCGGCTCGCGCCGCTGCGGGCCGCGCACCCGGCCTGGGTGATCTACACGTCCGGGTCCACCGGGCGTCCCAAGGGCGTGGTGGTCAGCCACCGGGGCGTGGCCAACCTGGCCGCGTTCATGGTCGAGACCCTCGCCGTCACCCCGGAATCCCGGGTGGCCCAGCTCCTTTCGCTGAGCTTCGACATGTCGCTGCTCGAACTGCTGTCGGCGTTGTCCTCCGGGGCGGCGCTGGTCCTTCCCCCGCCGGGGCAGCTGTCCGGCGACGAGCTGGCCGCCACGCTGCGCGAGCTCCGGGTCAGCCACGCCGTGGTGGCGCCGGCCGCCCTGGCCGGGGCGGCCCCGGAGAGCCTGCCCGAGCTGGAGTGCCTGGTCGTCGGCGGGGAGGCCCTCCCGGGCGAGGTCGTCGCCGAGTGGTCGGCGGGCCGGCGGCTGTTCAACGCCTACGGCCCGACCGAGACGTCGGTGTGCACGACGATCAGCGGACCGCTGTCGGGTTCCGGGTCCCCGCCGATCGGCGGGCCGAACTGGAACGTGCGGGCGTACGTGCTGGACGGCCGGCTGGCACCGGTGCCACCGGGCGTGGCCGGCGAGCTCTACCTGGCCGGCCCGGGCCTCGCCCGGGGCTACCTGAACCAGGCCGGGCTGACCGCGCAGCGGTTCGTGGCCTGCCCCTTCGGGTCAGGGGAACGGATGTACCGGACCGGGGACCTGGTGCGCTGGCGCGAGGACGGCGAGCTGGACTACCTCGGCCGAGTGGACCAGCAGGTCAAGGTCCGCGGGTTCCGCATCGAGCCGGGCGAGATCGAAGCCGTGCTGGCCGGGCAGCCGGGCGTGGACCAGGCCGTGGTCGTGGTCCGGGAAGACCGGCCGGGAGACCGGCGTCTCGTGGGCTACGTGCAACCCGAGGCCGGCCGCGCACCGGATCCGGCGGAGCTGCGGGCCGCGGCCGCGCGGCTCCTGCCCGGGCACATGGTGCCCAACGCGGTGGTGGTGCTGGCCGCGCTTCCGTTGTCGCTCAACGGGAAGCTGGACCGGAAGGCCTTGCCCGAACCGACGTTCACCACCGGGGCCGGCCGAGCGCCGGCCACGCCCCTCGAAGAGCGCCTGTGCGCGCTGTTCGCCGAGGTGCTCGGGGTGGAGCGGGCCGGGGTCGAGGACAGCTTCTTCGACCTGGGCGGGCATTCGCTGCTCGCCGCCGTGCTCGTCGCCCGGCTGGAGGAGGAGTTCGGCATCGCGCTCAGCCTGCGGGACTTCCTGGCCGACCCGTCCGTCCGCGGCATCACCCAAGGGAGGAACCAACGATGATGGACCTGGCCGCCGGCGGCGTCACCCTCTACTCGACCTGCCGGTCCAGCATCGGCCACCACCAGCAGCACCACCTGCGCAAGCTGCTGGACATCGCCGGGTGGGCCGACGAAGCCGGCTACCGCGGCGCCTTGATCTACAGCGACAACACGTCGGTCGACTCCCTGATGGCGGCCCAGGCGGCCATCGCGAACACCGAGAGCTTCGTGCCGCTCGTCGCGATCCAGCCGATCGACCTGAGCCCGTTCGCGCTGGCCCGCTCGGTGTCGTCCCTGGCGCACCTGTACGGCAGGCGGATCGACATCAACTTCGTCAGCGGCGGGTTCAGCCGCGATCTCGCCGTCCAGGGCGACACCGTGTCGCACGACGACCGGTACGACCGGCTCACCGAGTACGCGACGATCGTCCGCAAGCTGCTCGGCGGCGGCATGGTCAACTTCGCCGGCGAGTACTACAACTTCCGCCGCGCCCGGCTCACCACGCCGGTGCCCCACGAGCTGCTCCCCAAGGCGTACGTGTCCGGCTCGTCGACGGCCAGCCTGAACGCGGGCGAGGCACTGGGCCTGAGCCAGCTCTCGTTCCCGTTGGTGCCGGAGGACTTCGTCCGCCCGGACCTGCGCAAGAACCAGTTCGGCTCGGGCATCAGCGTGGGCATCATCGCGCGGGACGACTCCGCCGAGGCCTGGCGGATCGCGCACGAGCGGTTCCCCGCCGACCCCGAAGGGGCCGCGAGGATGAAGCTGCTGCTCGCCGCCGGGACGTCGTCCTGGCAGCCCCAGCTCGCCTCCGTGCCCATCCCCGACGAATCGCCGGGAATGGCGTACTGGCTGGTGCCCTTCCGGTACCACCACACGTTCTGCCCCTACCTGGTGGGCAGTCACGACGAGGTGGCGCGGGCGGTGGAGACGTACCTCAGGGGCGGCATCCGCACCTTCGTCCTCGACATCCCGCGGGAACCGGAAGACCTGTGGAACGCGCGGATCGCGATCGAGCGCGCAGTCACGGCCGTGGGCGGAACCGGGGCGGCACCGCACGCCGCCGCCTGACCGGGTCTCCGCCTTCATCCAAGGCGGCCTGACGGAAACCGGCGACGCCCACCAGGCGTCGCCGGTTTCCCTTTTGGTGCAGAGAGAAAGGGCGCCGGGAGTGATCCCGGCGCCCTTTCCCGTCGCCTCGGCTCAGGGCGTGAGGATCGTGAAGCCGTTCGCCGGATGGGTGCCGTCGGCCAGGCTCCGGAACACCTTCGCGATCGCCTCGGGACCGTTCGCCGCGGTGACGCTCAGCCAGGACTCGGTGGCGTCGATGAACTCGTCCTCGGCGGCGTGGTAGCGGGCGAAGAACGCGTCTTCCCCCTCGGCCTCGATCGTCGCGCCCTCGACCGCGGGCGTGAAGAACAGTTCCGGGGCGGGGTCGGCGAGCTCCGGCGGCGGCTGCGCGCCGTGCGTCCAGCCCAGCAGCGCGACGTGCACCAGGCCGGAGCGGAACTTGCCGTGGATGGCGGTGAGCACGGCGGCGTCCCCGGCGAGGTCGACGCACAGGACCGGACCGGCGGGCACCGCCGGCAGCGCGTCGTAGGTGGCCACTTCGTCGAACAGCCCGAGACCGGTGAGGAACTCCGCGTGGTCGGCGCCGGTGAGCCCGATGGTGCGCACGTTCGCGGCGCCGCGCAGGCGGTGCGCGATCCCGATGCCGACCTTGCTCGACGCGGAGGTGATGAGCACGGTGAGCCCGTCGTCACCCGCCTGGCCGGCGGCGAAGTCCGCGACGTGGAAGGCCGCGGGGTAGATCGGCCGCAGCAGGGTCCGGCGGTCGTCGCGGTCGTCGGCCGCACCTGCCGGCTGGAACGTCTGGTACCAGGGGTGGGCGAAGTACCGGCCCGGCGTGGTGTCCACGAACCCGCGCGAGGTCGGCCCCGGCCGGACCACGTGGTGGCTCGACGACGGCAGGAACCCGAAGAACCGGTCGCCGGCCGCGTAACCGGGGTGGTTCGACCGGGCCACCCGGGCGAAGCCCCAGAGCGGAAGCCGGCCCAGGACCGGGTCCGGCGCGGGGAACGCGTCCCAGAAGTTCAGCGGCGGGATGGCGCCCCACCGCGCGTAGGTCACGTTGTTCATGGTCAGCGCCAGCCGCTCGACCGCGAGCTCGACCTCGCCCGCCTCGAGCTCGGCCGCGGCGACGTCGCGCACCTCGCCGGCCGCGAGGTCGTCGCGCTCGATCAGCAGTTCCCATCTTGCCGCTTCGGTCATCCGTGTTCTCCTTGCTGGATCGTCAGGCCGCGTGGCCGTCGGTGGGTACGAGGGCGGCCGCGGGGACGCCGGCAGCGCGCTCAATGGTGTCTTCGGGCTCGGGCGCGCCGCATCTCCCGCGGTGCCCCGTCGAGGTGGAGACACGATTCCGCCCGGCGAACCGGAATTCGCCGGGCGGAATCGGGCGGGGCGGGTCCGGCCGGATCAGCTCCCGGCGTGGGCCGTGATGAACTCGGCGACCGAGCGCGGGCGCAGGTCCACCCAGTTCTCCCGGACGTAGTCCAGGCACTCCTCGCGCCGGCCCGGCCCGTGCACCACGGTCCAGCCGCCCGGTGCCGGCGCGAACGCCGGCCACAGCGAGTGCTGGTTCTCGTCGTTGCGCAGGACGGTGTAGTTGGAGTCCGGCTCTTCGAACGGGTTCGCCATCGGTTGCTCCCTCCGGCTCAGGCCGCCGCGGCGGCGGTGTCGATGTGGTCGGCCAGCCCGGCCACGGTGGGGATGTCGAACAGCACGTTGATCAGCAGGTCGACCCCGGCCTCGGAGCGGATCCGGCTGAGCAGCCGCATCGCCGCCAGCGACTGGCCGCCGAGGTCGAAAAAGCTGTCGTCGATGCCGACCTGGGACACCTCGAGCACCGAGCTGAAGATCGCGCACAGCTTCTCCTGCAGCGGCGTCTCCGGGGCCCGGTAGGCCGACGCGGCCTCGAAGTCGGGCTCCGGCATCGCCTTGCGGTCGAGCTTGCCGTTCGACGTCAGCGGGAGCGACTCCAGCTGGATGAGCGCGGCCGGGATCATGTAGTCGGGCAGCGTCTCCCTGGCGTGCGCGCGCAGCGCCCCCAGGTCGATGTCGCCGGACTCCGGCACGACGTACCCGACCAGCCGCTTCTCGCCCGACTCGAGCACGCGCACCACGACGACGACCTGCGCGAGCCCGGGGTAGCTGCTCAGCGCCGCCTCGACCTCGGCCAGCTCGACCCGGAAGCCGAGGATCTTCACCTGGCTGCTCGCCCGGCCGACGTACTCGATCAGGCCGTCGTCGTTGCGGCGCGCCAGGTCTCCGGTGCGGTACATGCGGGCGCCCGGCTCGCCGAACGGGTCCGCGACGAACACCTCCGCGGTCAGGTCCGTGCGGCCGAAGTAGCCCCGCGAGACCCCGCGACCGGCGATGTAGATCTCGCCCTCGATGCCTCTCGGCACCGGGGTGAGGCGCTCGTCGAGGATGTGGATCGTGACGTCGTCGAACGCGTCCCCGACCGGCACCAGCGTGCCGGGCTGGTACGACGAGGTCAGCGGGTGGTGCGCGGAGAACAGCGAGCACTCCGTGACGCCGTACATCGCCCGGATCACGAGGTCCGGGCAGGCGTCCAGCACCCGGCGCACCGCGTTCGGGGCGATCACGTCGCCGCCGGTGAGGATCTCGGTCAGGCCGGTGAACGTCTCGAGCGACTCCTCCGCGAGCACCCGGAACAGCCCCGCCGTCAGGTGGATCCCGGTGATCCGCTCGCCCGCGATCAGCTCGCGCAGCGAGGCCGGCGTCAGCTGCCCCGGCGGCGCGACGACGATCCGGCCGCCGTGCAGCAGCGGCATCCAGATCTCGTACGTGGACACGTTGAACGCGTACGGCGCCACCATCAGCACCCGCGCGTGCCGCTCGACCGTCCACTGGGTGTTGAAGATCAGCCGCACCACGTCCCGCTGGGTCACGGCGACCCCCTTGGGGTGGCCGGTGGAGCCGGACGTGTGGATCACGTAGGCCAGCTGGTCCGGGTGGATCGGCACCGACGGGTCGGTGGCCGGCTGCCCGGCGGTGGCCGGGTCGTCGTCGACGACCACGACCGGCACCCCGGACGGCAGGCCCGCGTCCCGCGTGGTGGTGTCGGCCAGCAGCACCGACACTTCCGCGTGGTCCACGACCCACTGCCGGCGCTCGGCCGGGTAGTCCTCGTGCACCGGCACGTAGACGCCGCCGGCCTTGACGGTCGCGAGGATCGCCACCACCAGGTCGATCGACCGCTCCAGCAGCACCGCCACCCGGTCGTCCTGGCGGACGCCGAGCCCGATGAGCCGGTGCGCGAGGCGGTTGGCCCGCTCGTCGAGCTCCCGGTAGGTCAGCGCGGCCGGGCCCGCCGACACCGCGACGGCGTCCGGCGTCCGCGCGACCTGCTCGGCGAACCGCTCGGAGATGACAAATGATTCCATCTGCGTGGTTCCCATCCCTGTCCCTAGCCCGCCAGCGTGTCCGGCACGTCCGGCGCGTCGCTGTCGCGGAACGCCCGCAGCGCCAGCGGCCCGTCGAAGATGTCGCGCATGCCGGAGACCCCGGACAGCATCCGGGCGAAGTCGATCTTGCGCGGGCGCAGGCGCTTCGGGTCGATGCTCTGCTGCGCTGCTTCGAAGTAGTCCTCTTTGGACTTCGTGCGGTCGTAGAAGAACCGGACGAACTCCAGCAGCGAGGTGAGGAACTCGCGGTAGTTGCGCTCGTAGCGCTCGTAAAGCACTTCCTCCTGGTCCGGGTTGCGCAGCGCGAGGTTGGCCGTCTCGAACAGGCCGAGGGAGCCGCGCAGGGTCAGGCCGACACCGGTCGACAGCAGCGGGTCGATGAACGCCGCCGAGTCGCCGACCAGGGCCCAGCCCGGACCGTAGAACTTCTTGCAGGTGTAGGACCAGTCCTTGATCGTGCGGTAACCGCTGACGCGGGTGGCCGGCGCGGTGAGCGAGGTGATCTCGTCGGCCGCGGCCAGCTCGCTGGCGTGCAGCTCCTCCAGCGACTTGCCCGCCTTCTTGTACTCGTCGATGGGCGTCACGTAGCCGACGCTCACCGTCGAGTCCGACAGCGGGATGAACCAGAACCAGCCGTGCGGGCGGTTCTCGGTGAGCGTGTCGCCCCACCGCGTCCCGCTGTAGCGGTTGCAGTTCTGGAAGTACGCCCAGACCGCGATGTTGCGCAGGTCGTTGTGGTACTCGATGAGGTCGAGCTTGCGCGGGAGCAGGTGCTGCTGGCCGGACGCGTCGATCACCAGCGTCGACCCGACGGTGGTCGGTTCGGCGTCGCCCTTGCGCTGGAACCGCACGCCGACCGCGCGCTCACCCTCGAAGAGCACGTCCTGGACGGTCGCCTCTTCGATCACCAGCGCGCCGAGCTCGCGGGCCCGTCCCAGCAGGACCGAGTCGAAGTCGGCCCGGCGGACCTGGAAGGTGTACTCGTACTCCGAGGCCTCGGTGAACCGGAAGTCCCACGCTCCCTGGTTGCGGCCCCACATCAGCGTGCCGCCGTACTTGCGGACGTAGCCCATCTTGTCCAGCCGGTCACGCAGGCCGAGCGCCTCGATCGTCGGCATGGACCCGGTGATGAGCGACTCGCCGATGTGGTAGCGCGGGAACTTCTCCTTCTCCAGCACGAGCACCTTGTGCCCCTGCTGCGCCAGCAACCCGGCGGTCGCTGACCCACCGGGACCCCCGCCGATGACGACGACGTCGAAATGTTCCTTGTCAGCCATTACCGTGCTTCCTCCGTCACGTCACGTGCTTCCGGTTTCCCAGGGCGATGCCGCTGGATCTCGACCGCTTCGTACTGGACTTCCGTCCACGGTGGCGGAAAGCGCGGCCGGCTCGCATCTCCCGGATTGTCGAGCCCGGCGAGCCGCGCCGGAGCGGAGGACAGCGCGCTCCAGAAGACGTGCTCCGCGGGGGAGACCCGAGAGCATTCCGGGAGCGGACCTTGCGGACACCAACACTCAGGCCGCGCTTCGCGCGTTTCAGAGAGCGGGTTCATGATGACTTTCAGTCCTGTCGCGTACGCCAAGGAGCACGTCCCGCCGCCGGGGCCCCAGCGGGCGTACGTCCTGGGCTTCGCCATGGGCATGCTGGCCAACGGCGTCTTCCTGCCGATCTACGTGCTCTACTGCACGCAGATCGTGGGGATCTCGAATTCGGGGACCGCGCTGGCGATCGCGGTCGGCGGGCTCGTCGGCCTGCCGCTCACCACCTACGCGGGAGACCTGGCCGATCGGCTGGGCCCGCGCCGCGTGGTGTTGTTCGGGCTGGCCGGGCAGCTGACCGGGATGGGCAGCTACGTGTTCATCCAGGGATTCTGGTCGCTGCTGATCCTCATCGTGTGCATGAACATCTTCGCGTTCACCTACATGGCTTCCGAAGGCGCGCTGATGCGCCGGATCGGCGGCGCGGAAACGATCACCTTCCGCAGCCAGGTCCAGTCGATCGGGAACATCGGGCTCACCGTCGGTGCGCTCGTCGCCGGGATCGGCATTTCGATCGGCACCCCCTGGGCCTACCGCGCGATGTTCCTGTTCTGCGCGGCCGCCTACGTGGTGGACGTCTTCATCACGCTCAGGATCCCCGACTACAAGCCGCTGCCGAAGCCGGAAAGCACCGGAGAGGCGAAGGGCCGCCGGTTCATCGTGTTCCGGGACAAGCCGTTCATCGCCTTCGCGCTGGTGTCCGGGGCGCTGTCGATGTCGATGCTCGTGGACAACATGCTGCTGCCGGTGTGGATCGTGGTGTACACGTCCGCGCCGCCCTGGACGGTGGCCGTCGTCTACGTGCTCAACACCGCGATGGCCATCCTGCTCCAGATGCGGCTCAGCCGGAACGTCAAGACCCTGCGCCAGGGCGGCTCGGCCCTGCTCCGCTGCGGCGTGACGCTGATCATCGGCTACCTGATGATGGCCCTGATGCCGGGACAGACCCCGGTCCTGGCGACGGTCCTGCTCCTCGGCGGGGTCGCGGTGTCCGCCATCGCGCAGATCTGGCTGATCTCCGGCCGGTTCGTGTTCGAGTTCAACCTGCCGCCGGCGCACGCCCAGGGGCAGTACGACGGATTCCTGAACATGATCACCACGCTGAGCATGACGGTGGCGCCGCTGGTGCTGCTCGGGGTCGTGGCCAACCACGGCTTCGCCGGGTGGATGGGTCTCGGCGTGGCCTTCCTGCTGCTCGGGCTCCTGTGCCCGGCCATCGCGGCCTGGGGACTCCGGACGCGCCCGCCGGCGGTGACCCCGGACGAGGCGGTGACCCCGGACCAGGCGGTGGCCGGGTCCGGTGCGGGGGAGGAAATCATGGCGACAGCCGGAATGGACGACAGCAAATGACCATCGAACAGCAGCGCCCGAGCACCGGCGAAGCGCCGGCCGGCCGCCCGCTTTCGGCCAATGAGGAATTCCTGTACGCCTTCGACCGCGGCGACGACCTCGGCGTGTTCGGCCCGCGGGGGCTCGTCCTGGGCGGCTGGCGCCTGCACGGGCGGCTGGACACGGCGGCCGTGCAGCTCGCGCTGGACGACGTCGTCGCGCGGCACGAGGCGCTGCGCACCGCCATCGTCAGGGACGCGGAAGCTCCCCGTGCCCGCGTCCACCCGCCGGGTCCGGTGGAGCTGACCGTCGTCGACCTTTCGGCCGCGGTCGGGGAGGCCGACCGCGAGCGCCGGGCGCACGAGTTCCTCGACGAGGTCGACCAGGTCGGCAGGCTCTCGGCCACGCGCATGCCGTTGCTGCAGGCCAGGCTGGGCCGGTTCGACGACGAAGACGCGGTGCTCGTGCTCGTCACGCACCACACGGTCAGCGACGGCTGGTCCATGAACGTGCTCATGCGCGACTTCGTCAACTGCTACGCGAGGCGTCGCGGGCTGACCGCACCCGAGCTGCCGGAGATGTGCCAGTACGGCGAGTTCGCCGCCTGGCAGCAGCAGGCCCGCCTCAGCGAGTCGACCGCCCACGCGCACGAGTACTGGAAGACCAAGCTGGCGGGCGGGACGTTCCTCACCCTGCCCACCGACCGGCCCCGGCAGCTGGATGTCCCGCCGGTCTACTCGGTGTACCGGTTCCTGTTCGACCAGGAGCTGACCCGGGCCGTCACCGCGCTGGCCAAGTCGCTGCACAGCTCGCCGTTCATGGTGCTCTACGCCTGTTTCAACCTGTTCCTGCACCGCCGGACCGGCGTGAGCGACATCGTCTCGCCGATCATCACCTCCGGCCGCCGGGAGCCCCGGTTCGAGCAGACGGTGGGGGCGTTGTTCAACTTCCTGCCGATCCGCACCGACCTGTCCGGCTGCGCGAACTTCGCCGGCCTGGTGCACCGCACCCGGGCGGCGTTGCTCGAGGCGTACTCCTACGAGCTGCCGTTCAACGACGTCATCGCCCAGTCCGACCCGGAGCTGATGCGCGGTCCGACGTCGAACGTGAACAGCGTCATCACCGCGTTCCAGATCTCCCAGTTCCCGCCGGAGCTGGAGACCGAGGACGTCGGCGACATCAGCTATGCCGGGCTTCGCCGGCGCCTGAACTCGTCCGACGACATCTCGGAAATCCCGGACGGCAACCTCTGGGACTTCTACCTGGACCCGGCCGGCGACGTGGTCGGGCACGTGCGGTTCAACAGCCGCGACTTCGACCGGGCGACGATCGTCGCGATGGTCGACGAGTACCGGGAGCTGATGCTCGCGTCGCTGAGGTCACCGGCTTCGGCGTTGGCGCGGTAGGAATCCCGCGAGCACGACGAGAGCCCCGGCCCGGGGACCCGCGGCGTTCCCCGACCGCATCCCGGGCAAGGCGCCGATCACCGGCAACTCGGTCGTG
>NZ_JBFBBQ010000117.1:0-24972 GCF_040682775.1 Amycolatopsis sp. NPDC051106
CCTGGTCCGGAAAGCCGGACCAGGCGCCGCACCGGGGTTTCTCAGCCGTCGGACTCGGCCGACGGGAGGTAGGCACCCGGGACCTGCGCCGGGGCGAACACCTGGTTCTCACCCGGGTAGGGCACCTGCCAGCCGTGCGTCTGGTACCACGTGAAGTGGTTCATCTGCGCGGGGTTGGCGTAGTCGGCGACGGCGTTCGGGCCGGTCAGCCGCTGGTGCGCCGTCCACTCCTGCCACTGGGCCGCCACCTGCGCCTTGTCCGCCGGCACCGCCGACGACGGCACCGGGGCCGCCGCGGGGTTCGGCGGGGCGGGGGTGTCCGGACCGCAGGAGGGCTGAGCCGCCAGGCCACCCGTCAGCGAGGTGCGGTTGGGCACCGCGGTGAACGGCGTGTAGTCCGGCTTCCGCGTGAACGCCGCACTCATCGGCGTCGCCGCGCTGTCCTTCTGGTTCATCGGCTTGACCCCGAGGATCTGCTCGATCGTCCGGATCATCGTGATCTGCGAGTAGTAATGGCTGTCGACGACGCCGCGCTGGGCGTACGGGCTGATGATCTGCACCGGCGCCCGGTGGCCGTCGACATGGTCGAGACCGGCCTGGGAGTCGTCCTCGACGACGAAGATCGCCGAGTCCTTCCAGTACGGGCTGTGCGAGATCGTGTCGACGATCTTGCCGACCGCGAGGTCGTTGTCGGCGACCTGGGCGGCCGCGTTCGGCGGGCCACCGGTGTGGTCGCTCGACAGCCAGAACATGTTCAGGTTCGCCGGCCCGTGCTTCTCGAAGTCGTCCTTCCAGATCTGGTACCGGTACTGGTCCGGCACGGCGGTGTCGAACTTCGGGAATCCCGGCACCGAAACGTCGTTCAGGGAGGGGATCGGCGACGACGACACCAGCGGGTAGGCCGTCGGTTCACCCGTGGCCGCCATGTTCTTGGCGTCGCAGTACAGGTTCTGCCAGCTCGCCCCGGCGGGCTTGGTCAGGAACTGCTGGAACTCGCCGAAGTCCCGCACCGACTTCCCGGCCGCCTGCGCGCCGGTCCAGAGGAACCCGGAGCTCTGGTGACCGAGGGCGTCGTCCTCGGTGTCGTAGCTGCGCAGGTACTCCCCCGCCGACGACTCGGTGTACTCCGGGTTGTCGGCCTGCATCAGCCAGTTGTGGCCCTCGGCGGAGTTCGTGCCGATGTCGTAGGTGTTGTCGTACAAGCCGAACTGCCGCTCCAGCGCGTGCTGGTTCGGCGTCACGTTCTCGCCGAACTGCGCCACGGCCGGATCGCCGTTGCCGCGCGCCTCGTCGCCGAAGAGCTGGTCGTAGGTCCGGTTCTCCTTGACCAGCAGGAAGACGTGCTTGATCGTCGAGGGGTCGCCGAGCCGCGCCGGGACCGGCACCGGGCTGCGGTGGCCGTTGTCGTGCGCCACCTGCACCGAGTCGTCCGTCCAGCCGTTCTGCTTGAAGACCTGGCCGGTGTACCCGCGGATCGCGCGGTCGTCCGGCAGCCGGAACTTCTGCACGCTCGACGTCGTGTCGTGCGTGCCGTGCCCGGCCGCCGTGGTGGGCCGGAGCGCGTCGATGCCGCGGGTGTTGGAGACGACGACGTCCGGGCCGACCGTGGTGATCGCGGTCGGGAAGTAGTCCGTCGGCAGCAGGCCGACGTAGCTCACCGGCTCCTGCGCCCGCTGGAAGCGGTAGACGGCGACCGCGTTCGCGCGGCCGAGCGTCACCAGCAGGTGCCCGTCGTCGGTCAGCGTCACGCCGTCCGGCTCGTAGCCGACCGACGCCTGCGGCCACGGCTGGGTCGCGATGGTCTGCACGACCTGGTCGCGGCCGGTGTCGATGACCGAAACCGTGTTGCTGGCGGTGTTCGTCACGAACAGCGCGCCGTTCTTGACGTACACGGCGGTCGGGTGCAGGCCGACGTCGATGCTCTTCGGCGCGGCGGCGGCGTTCGCCAGGTCGATGACGCTGACCGTGCCGCTGGTCGTCGCGCCGGTGAACCGGCTGGCCGGCACCTGGGTGTTGTAGGAGTTCAGCGTCGGCTCGCCGGGCTTGGCCGGGTGGCCGCCTTCGTCGCTGACGTACAGCTTGCTGCCGACGCGGACCAGGTCACGCGGCGCGTTGCCGACGGCCCAGCTCTGCTTGGTCGCGCCGGTCGCCGCGTCGAGGGCGACGACGCGGTTCTGGCCGTTGACCGCCGAGTACACAGTGGACCCGTCGGGCGAGAAGACCGCCTGGGCGACCAAGGCGTGCTTGGCGCCGTCCGCCGGGATCTTGACCGGCACCGGCGCGGCCACGGTGCCGTCGGGGTTCACCGTGAACTTCGTGTAGCCGTCGGTCTGCGCCAGCCACAACGACTTCCCGTCCGGCGAGTACGTCGGCCCTTCCTGGCCCACGTCGTTGCCGGCGATGCGCAGGTTCGCCGTCGCGGAGTTGCCGACCAGCTGCTGCACCCTCCAGCTCTTCAGGTCGACGATGGTGAGCGCGATCCCGCCGTCGGTGGTCAGCGCGGCGAGGTGGGTGCCGTCCGGGCTGACCGAAGACGCCATGATCTTGCCGTTGTTCACGACCAGGCGGTCGCCGATCGGCTTGAGGTACTGGTCGGCGGAGACGACCTGGCCGTTCTCGGTGACCTGGCCGACGTGCTCCTCGCCGAACTGCGCTGTCGACGCGACACCGACGCCGGTGCCCGTGGCGACGAGCACGAGGGTGGCGGAACCGGCCGTCGCGCAGCGCAGCCGATGGCCGCTGCTCCGGCTCTTCCCGGCACGCCGTCTGCGGCGTGTTACCTGCATCGGGTTATCCCTTCGTGGTGGTGAGCAGCTCGACGTTCCCGTCGAACTGCCAGAGCGGGTTGGGTTGGTCCCCGGCCGGGGTCCGCACCTGGAAGTAGCCGTTCACTTCCTTCGGTCCGTCGCCGTCGGCGACGTACCGCCCGTCCGAGGTGATGTCCAGCTGGTAGATCGCCGAGCCCGTCGCCGCGATGCCGGGCAGGTGCCAGGAGACGACGCACCGCCAGTCGTTGCCGGGGCCTTCGGGCTCGACCAGGCCGTCGCCCTTGGTGCACGCGGCCGTGGCGGCCAGCTGCTCCTCGGTGACGTCGGGCCGGTTCAGCTGCCCGGCCTGCAGCCGGTAGAGGTGGGCGAAGGCGGTGGCGACCGACCGCTGGACCTTGTCCAGGCCGATCCCGGACCCGGTGGCCGGCGTGGCGACGGCGACGACCCCGGCCGTGGCGGCGAGCAGCGCGACCAGCGGCAGGACACCGAGGGTGAGCGCGCGGCGGCCCCCACCGTCGCGGGCGGGGTTGGTGAAGTCGCGGCGCACGAAGAGCAGGTAGGCCAGCGCGGTCGCGAGCACGGCCCAGCCCAGGCTGACGCCGACCGCGATCAGGAGCGGCCCGAGCTGGGCCGGGTCGGTGAAGAGGCCGTTCCACGCGATGAAGGCGTAGCTGGGCAGGGCGAGCCGGACGGCGACCGGCAACGGCAGCAGCTGGGCGAGCGCCAGCACGAGCGCGACGACGGCGGGCAGCAGCAGGCCCATCGGCGAGCGGCCCCAGAGGACCGACCCGAGCAGCCCGATCGCGCCGAGGGCCAGCGTCGGGGCGAACACGCAAACCCAGGCGAGCAGGACCCGCACCGCGGCGTCGCCGGGGGCCAGCAGGTGGCCGTCGAGACCGGCCAGCGGCCGGCTCCCGGCGGCGAGAACCCCGCCCACCGCACCGGAAACGGCCATCCCGGCCACCAGCACGAAGATCACGGTGAGGCTCGCAAGCGCTTTCGCCACGAAGATCCGCCGGGTGGAACGGACCGCGACCAGCAGGTGGCGCCAGGTGCCGAGCCGGTCTTCGGAGGCGAAGACGTCCCCGGCGACGACCGACGTCAGCAGCGGAAGCGCGTACGTGCCGGCGAAACCGAGCATCACCAGCGGCCCGGCCCAGCCGGTGGCGTTCATCCACCGGCCGAAGAGCGTGTCGACGGGCAGCGAACTCTGCTCGCTCACCACGGCGACGAACAACGCGGGAGCGAGCCAGCACGCGACCACCAGCACGCGGATCCGCCAGGCGGAGAACAGCTTGACGAGTTCGAAGCGGTAGCCGCGGGCCACCGGGACGGGCCGCGCGGTCTCGGTGAGGGTCGCGGTCATCGGCCGGCCTCCGGCTGTTCGGTGAGGGCGAGGAAAGCGGCTTCCAGCGGCGACACGACCGGCGCGAGCTCGCGCACCGCGATACCCTCCTTCGCCAGCCGCAGCACCAGTTCGTCGAGCGCGGGCACCAGCGCGCGGACCACGAACGCGTCGGCGTCCCCCTCGGCGAGGCGGATCCCCGGCGCGCCGGCGACCAGCGGCCGCGCGGCCTCCGGGTCGGACGTGCGCAGGCGGTGGTCCAGTTCGCCGTTCTCGGCGGAGAGCTTGCCCAGCGGGCCGGTGAAGACGACGCGGCCGGTGGAGAGGATGGTGACCTCCGAGCAGAGCGCTTCGAGGTCGTCCATCCGGTGGCTCGAGAGCACCACGGTGGTGCCGCCGGCGGCGAGCCGGCCGAGGACGCCGTGCACGTGCTTCTTGCCGGCCGGGTCGAGGCCGTTGGCCGGCTCGTCGAGCACCAGCAGGCGGGGTTCGGTGAGCAGGGCGGCGGCGAGGCCGAGCCGCTGCCGCATGCCGAGGGAGAAGCCGCGTACGCGGTCGTCGGCGACGTCGGTGAGTCCGACCTCGCCGAGGACGTCGTCGATCTTCGCGGTCCGCCGGTCGCCGCCGCGGAGGGCGGCCAGCGCGGCGAGGTTCTGCCGGGCGGTGAGCGAGGGGTAGAGCCCGGGGCCGTCGACGAACCCGGCGACGCCGCCGGGCGCGGAAAGGGTCTTCCCGACCGGCGTCCCGAGGATCTCGAGCCGGCCCTCGTCGGCGACGGCCAGGCTCAGCAGCAGGCCGAGCAGCGTCGTCTTGCCCGCGCCGTTCGGGCCGACCAGCCCGTGGATCCCTCCCGGTGCCACATCCAGATCGATGCCGTCCAACGCGACGACGTCACCGAAGCACTTGGTGATTCCGCGCGCTCGCACCGCGGCGGGTGTGTCCATCATTCCCCTTGCCTTCCTCTGCTCGCGACAGAAACTTAGGCAGGACAAATGACTTCGGCGGGCGCGCCCGGTGAACACGACCGGAACGGGAATCGACCGACGGAAACCGCGTCGGTGAAATGTCCGAGTTAAAGCTCGGCCTTGCGCCGGGTTAACCGGCTCCTTGCCTTCGGACAGCCCCGAAGCCCTTGCGGGATCAGGAAGTGCGCGGGACCACCAAGCCGGATTCGTAGGCGAAGACCACCAGCTGCGCCCGGTCGCGGGCGTGGAGTTTGGTCATCGCCCGGTTGATGTGGGTCTTCGCGGTCAGCGGGCTGATCACCATCCGGGCGGCGATCTGGTCGTTGGCCAGACCCTGCGCGACCAGGGTGACCGCCTCGCGTTCGCGATTCGTCAAGTGCGCCAAACCCACTGGGATGCCGGTTTCCAGGGGCTGGGCGACGTACCGGTCGATCAGCTTGCGGGTGATCGACGGCGCGAGCAGGGCGTCGCCGCGGGCGGCGACCCGGACCGCGTGCAGGAAGTCCTCCGGCTCGATGTCCTTGACGAGGAACCCCGCCGCTCCGGCGCGCAGTGCGGTGAACACGTACTCGTCCAGGCCGTAGTTGGTCAGGATGACCACGTGCACCCCGGCCAGCGCCGGATCGGCGGCGATGCGCCGGGTCGCCTCGATGCCGTCGACGAGCGGCATCTGGACGTCGACGAGGGCGATGTCGGGCCGGTGCCGCCGGGCCAGCGCCACGGCCTCGCCGCCGTCGGCCGCCTCGGCCACCACCTCGATGTCGTCTTCGTTGTCGAGGAGCGCCCGGAACCCGCTGCGGATGAGCGGCTGGTCGTCGGCCAGCAGGACGCTGATCACGACGCCGGCCCCACGGGCAGTTCGGCGTGGACGCTGAAACCGCCTTCGCTGCGCGGTGCCGCCCGCAGGTGGCCACCGAGCGCGGTGACCCGTTCGCGCATCCCGAGCAGCCCCACCCCGGGAACCGGCGCCGCGTCCGGGGTGGCCTGGCCGTCGTCGTCGACGCGGATGACCAGCGTGCCGGGGCGGTAGCCGATCCGGACCGACGCGGTCTCGGCGGCGGCGTGGCGGGCGATGTTGGTCAGCGACTCCTGGACGATCCGGTAGCCGGTCCGGTCCGCCGCCGCGGGAACGTCGTCGCGCTGCCCTTCGATCGTCAACGTCGCGTCCAGACCGGCGGCCTGGGCTCGCCGCACGAGTTCCGGGACGTCGTCGAGCCCGTGCGGGGGATTTTCGTCGTCGCGCAACGCCTCCAGGGTCGCGCGCAGCTCCCGCGCCGCCTCCCGGCCGGCGTCCCGGATCACCAGCAGCGCGTCCGGCACCTGTTCCCCTCGCTTGCCGGCGAGGTGGACGGCGACCTCGGCCTGCACCTTGATGACGGAGATCTGGTGGGTGAGCGAGTCGTGCAGTTCCCGCGCGATGTGCAGCCGCTCTTCGTCGGCACGGCGCCGCGCGGTCTCCTCGCGGGTGCGTTCGGCCTCGTCCGCCCGGCGCTCGGCCTGCCGCAGCGCTTCCCCGGCGGCACCCGCGGCGATCAGCCACGCGATCTGGAGGACGTCACGGGTGTGCGTGATCGCCGCACCCACCGGCAGATCTCCGGGCGCGGCGAGGATCGCGAGCGGAAGAGCGAGCACCATGAGCACCGCGCTCACCACCGCGAGGACGCGGTGTCCGGCCCGGACCGCGGCGTACACGGCGAGTAGATACGCGACGGCGGGGACGTCGACCCCGACGGCCTGGGATCCCAGCGCGCACAACGCGGTCACGGCCAGCACGGTGACCGGAGCCCGGCGGTACGCGGCCAGCGCCAAGCCGCCGAGCACCAGCAGCGCGTGGCCCAGCGGGACGAGGTTCGTGGCGGGGTGGTGCCCGTGCAGGCCGGCGACGAGCAGGGCCGTCGCCACTCCGGCGGCGACCAGCCCGTCCCCGAGCCGGATCCGTCCCGTGCTCATGCCTGCACCGTAGCCGGAGGTCCGGCCGGGCGACTCCTGCGCGCGAATGATCCGCGAACTACCGCAATCGCAGTACTTTCCCGGCTCCTACGGCGACCGCGGCAGCGCGAAGTGCCTGCGCCTGCCGGACGACCGGGGACAGGCCCGGCGGACAGGATCAGGCGACATCCACTCGAGGAGGACCTCATGTCCGTCATCCACACCATCTTCGGCTCCGCCACACCGACGCTCGCCGCTGTCGACGCGTACACCCTGACCGCCGCGCGACTCTGGGCCACGGCGGCCGCCCTGCTGGGACTGGCGGGCGCGATCATCGGCGGCCGGGCGCTGGTTCGCGCCGTCCGTCGCGCCGCCGTCGGGCGCAAGGCAGCCGTCGTGGCGCTGACGTCGGGACTGATCGCCGCCGCCGGCGGCGTGGTCAACCTGGCCGTCGCCGACGGTGGTCCCGGCACCGGCAACGGAGTCGTCGGGGGCGGGGCGGCCGTGGTCGCGGGGCTCACGGCTGTCGTCCTCGGGGGGTTGACGCTGGCCCGTGCCCGCCGCACGGTGGCTTTCTCACGCTGACCGGCTCCGGGCGCGCCGCCAGGACGACGGCCCGGCCGGTCAGCCCGACGGCGAACATCACCACCCCGGCCACCACCGACGGCCACGGCAGTGTCGCCACCAGCACCAGGCAGCCGAGGACACCGATCAGGTTCAGCCACCGGGGCCACCGGCGCTGCTCGCGGGGCTGGGTGAACGCCGCGGCGTTCGCGATGGCGTAGTAGACCAGCACGCCGAACGACGAAAAGCCGATCACCCCGCGGAGGTCGACGGTGAGCACCAGGACGCCGACGACGACCGCCAGCGCGATTTCGGCGTGGTGCGGGACCTGGTAGCGGGGATGGACGGCGGCCAGCCAGCCGGGCAGGTCGCGGTGGCGGGCCATGGCCAGGCCGGTGCGGCCGATGCCCGCGATCAGCGCCAGCAGCGCACCGAGGGCGGCCAGCGCCGCACCGACGCGCACCACCGGGCTCAGCCCGCCGACCCCCGCGGCCTGCACCGCGGCGGTCAGCGGTGCGGTGGTGGCGGCGAGCCCGTGCGGCCCGGCGGCCAGCAACGCCACCACGGCCACCACCGCGTAGACCGCCACCGTGCTGAACAGGGCGATCGGGATGGCCCGGGGGATCGTGCGCTCCGGGTCGCGGACCTCTTCGCCCATCGTGGCGATCCGCGCGTAGCCGGCGAAGGCGAAGAACAGCAACCCGGCCGCTTGGAGGACGCCGTAGACACCGCCCGAACCCGGACTCAGGTTCGCCGCGCTGGTATGACCGCCGACGACGATCCCGAGCACGACGACGGCCAGCGCGGTCAGGCTGGTGGCGACGAGGATCCGGGTCAGCAGGGCCGTCTTGGTGACACCGCGGTAGTTCAACGCGGCCAGCCCGGACACGCCGGCCACCGCGACCGCGCGCTGCGCCCACCAGGGCCCGGGAACCGCGTAGGTGGCGAAGGTGAGCGCCATCGCCGCGCACGAGGCCGTCTTGCCGGCCACGAACCCCCAGCCGGCGGTGAACCCCCACCAGTCGCCGAGGCGTTCCCGCCCGTAGACGTAGGTGCCGCCCGACGTCGGGTACGCCGCCGCCAGCTGCGCGGACGCGGTGGCGTTGCAGTAGGCGATCACCGCGGCGATCGCCAGGCCGATCAGCAGGCCGGTACCGGCCGCGGCGGCGGCCGGGCCGAACGCCGCGAAGACCCCGGCGCCGATCATCGAACCCAGCCCGATGACCACCGCGTCCCCGGTACCCAGCCGGCGTGCCAGCACGCCGGCGCCGTCGGATCGCACCGCTCGCCTCCCGATATTCCATCAAACTGTTTTGATGTATCCTGCGGGCATGGCGTCGTCAGGTCAAGCCGCCCCGGCGTTCGTGCGCGCGGCCGCCCATCCCCTGCGGTGGCGACTGCTGACCGAGCTCGCCGGCAGCGACTACCGGGTCCGCGAGCTGACCGAACGCACCGGCCAGCCGCAGAACCTCGTCTCCTACCACCTGCGGCTGTTGCGCGACGACGGCCTGGTCACCGCGCGGCGCAGCACCTTCGACGCCCGCGACAGCTACTACCACCTGGATCTGGACCGCTGCGCCCACGCGCTGACGACCGCGGGGGCGGTCCTGCACCCCGCCCTGCACCTGGGGCCGCCCACGGTGCCCGGCCGGTGGCCCGACGGAGTCCGGGTGCTGTTCTCGTGCACCGGGAACAGCGCCCGCTCGCCGATCGCCGAAGCCCTGCTGCGCCACCGCGGCGAGGGACGCATCGAGGTGACGAGCGCCGGCAGCAACCCCAAACCGCAGCTCCATCCGCTTGCGGTCCGGGTGCTGCGCGAGGAGTTCGGCCTCGACCTCGGCGACCGGCGACCCCGGCACCTGGACACGCTGGCCGGCCGCCGGTTCGACCACGTGATCACCTTGTGCGACAAGGTCCGCGAGGTCTGTCCCGGCTTCGATTCCCGGCCGGTCCACTGGAGCATCCCCGATCCGGCCGCGGGCACCTACCCGGACTTCGTCCGCATCGCCCACGAGATCGACACGCGGGTCCGCCACCTGCTGCCCGTGCTCGCCACCACCGCCCGTCCGGAGGTTCGACCGTGACCGCACCCGACCAGCTCGCCGCCGTCCGCTACCTCGTCGACGACGTCGAGGCCGCCATCGGCTTCTACACGACCCACCTCGGCTTCACCCTCCGGATGAGCGCCGCCCCGGCCTTCGCCGACGTGGTCCGCGGTCCGCTGCGGCTGCTCCTGTCCGGCCCGGCCAGCTCCGGCGCCCGCGCCACGCCCGCGGACGCGACCGCCGCCGGCCGCAACCGCATCCACCTCGTCGTCGACGACCTCGACGCCGAGATCGACCGGCTCCGCGACGCGGGAGTGCCCTTCCGCAGCGACCTGGTGTCCGGCCCGGGTGGCCGGCAGATCCTGCTCGCCGACCCCGCGGGCAACCTCGTCGAACTGTTCCAGCCCGCCCGCTGACCGAGGTGTTCGCGGGCACCGGCATCCGGCTGCGAGCCGCCCGGGTGACCGCCGTCGACGCCGGGTTGTTCCCGCGCGAGGCGGCGCCGCCTCGGTGTCCACATCGGACAGAGCGACCTCCCGCTTGCCGGGCCGGGTCAGCAGCAGTGCTCACCACGCCAGGCCTCACGGCCCTCCCGCACCGCGACCGCCGCGATCACCAACGCCACCACCGGGTCCGCCCACGACCAACCGAACAACGAGTTCAGCAGCAACCCGAGCAACAGGACGCCGGAAAGGTAGGTGCACAGCAACGTCTGCTTCGAGTCCGCGACCGCGCTCGCCGAACCCAGCTCGCGCCCGGCCCGGCGTTGCGCGTGCGACAGGAACGGCATCACCAGCAGCGACACCGCCGCCAGCACGATCCCCACCGGGGAATGCTCCGCCGGCTCCGCGCCGGACAGCGACCGCACCGATTCGACCGTGACATAGGCCGCCAGCACGAAGAACGACACCGCGATCACCTTCAGCGCCGTCCGTTCGCGCGCCTCCGGGTCCGCGCCGGAGAACTGCCACGCCACGGCCGCGGCGGAGGCCACCTCGATCACCGAATCCAGGCCGAACCCGATCAACGCCGTCGACGACGCCACCGAGCCGGCCGAGAGCGCGATGATCGCCTCGACCACGTTGTAGCCGATCGTCGCGGCGACCAGCAGCCGTACCCGCCGCGACAGCACCGCCCGGCGGTCCGCGTCGACCCGCGGCGCCGCCTCGGCAGCGCAGCATCCGTCGGCACAAGGGGTTTGCCCGGCCGCCGGGGCTGTCGGCAGCAGCTCGATGCGCTGTTCAGCGTCCCCGCTCATGCGTGCACCGCCGGCTCGTCCTCGTCCACGCAGGGCTGTTCGGGGTCGACGGCGAGCACCAGCTGGACCAGCTCCCGCAGCGCCCGCGCCAGATGCGGGTCCGCGAGGCCGTAGTGGACCTGCCGCCCCTGGTAGGTCGCGACGACCAGGCCGCACCCGCGCAGGCAGGCGAGGTGGTTCGAGACGTTGGAGCGGCTCAACCCCAGTTCCTTCGCCAGCTGACCGGGATAGTTCGCCCCGTCCAGCAGCGAAACGAGGATCTTGCACCGCGTCGGGTCCGCCAGGGCGCGCCCCAACCGGGCCAGCGCCGCTCCTCGCGTCTCACACGTCAGCATGCGTCGGACAGTACAGCCAAGACTGACACATCAGCAAGCGATCAAGGCGATACGATGGCCTGCGACAAAGGAGTCGCATGGACAAGATGTTCAGTCGCCGCACCGCCTTGGTCACCGGAGCCGGCATCACCGCCGGCCTGACGTTGCCGGGCGTCGCCCACGCTCACGGAACGGACAGCGTGAGTTTCGTCCTCGACGCCGAAACGCTCGACGGCGGAGAGCAGATCACCTCGGTCACCCTCGACACGTCCCGGTTCGGGCCCATCGACCCGGCCGGCCTGACCACCGGCACGTTCAGCGTGCACGCGAAGGCCACCAGCCCGATCGACACCGGCGGCCAAGACGTCGGCTACGACCTCGACCGGCCCGTCACCGCCGCCCGGCTCGACCGCCGCGGGAACATCGTGCTGGAGCTGAGCCACGGCGAAGGCCAGACCGGCGGCGGCACCCTCGGCTACGTCAACAGCAAGAGCCGCAACGTCCGGCTCGATCTGGTCTACACCATCACGCAGCACGCCCCGCTCCGCCCGCAGCACGGACGGCCGGTCACCATCGCCCGGTTCACGCAAGGCCGGCTGGCCAACCCCGAGGTCGACGCCTTCACCTACCACGCCTCACGTTCCGGGATGAAGTACCGGCTGTACTCCCCCGGCTCGCGACGCGGCCGGCGACCCCTGGTCGTCTGGCTGCACGGCGGCGGCGAAGGCGCTTCCCTGCCCGACGGCTACTACGACAACGAGACCACGCTGCGCGCCAACCGCGGCGCGCTGGGCTTCGCCACCCGGGAAGCACAACAGATCTTCGACGGCGCATACGTGGTCGCCCCGCAGAGCACGTCCGCCTGGATGGACGACGGACCCCGGTTCGCCCCGCTCATCCACGAGATCATCCGGGACGTCCTGCGCACCCGGCCGATCGACCCCGCACGCGTTTACGTCGTCGGCTGCAGCAACGGCGGCTACATGAGCCTGAAGATGACCACGGTCTACCCCCGGACGTTCGCCGCGTCCGTGCCGATCTGCGGTGTCGTCACCGCCCGGAAGGCCGGGGACCCGCCCCTGGTTCCCGACGCCGAGCTGGCCGCGATCAGCACCCCCACGTGGCTGGTCGCCTCCCGCGACGACGACACGGTGGACCCACAGGCCAACACCGTCCACGCGCACGAGCTCATCCCCCGGTCCGAACTGACGCTCTACGACCACGTCGTCCGCGACGGCCACCAGTTCCCCGGCCACTGGTCGTGGATCTACGTGGCCCGCAACGACCCGAGCGTCGGCGGCACCCACGTCTGGCAGTGGATGGCGCGGAGGCACCGCTCAGCGGGGTGACGGCCGGAAGGTCTTCCGGTACGCGGCCGGGTTCACGCCCACGGTCTGCGTGAACTGGGTGCGGAAGTTGCTCGGCGAGAGGAACCCGACCTGCGCGGCGATGCGGTCGACGGTGTGGTCGGTGACTTCCAGGAGTTCCTGCGCGTGCCGGACGCGGACGCCGGTGAGCCACTGGATCGGGCTCTGCCCGGTTTCCGCGTGGAAGCGCCGGGCGAGGGTGCGGCTGCTCATGCCGGCCGCGGTCGCGATGTCCGCGAGGGTCAGCGGGCGGTGGGCGTTCTCCTCGATCCAGGACAGGGCTTTCTCCAGCGTCGCGGTCCGGTACGTCGGGCGGTTGCGGAGGATGAACTGGCCCTGCCCGCCAGTGCGCTGGAGCGGCGCGACGGCCAGGCGGGCCGCGTCGGCGGCCACCGCGACGCCGTAGTCGCGCTCGACGATGTGCAGGCACATGTCGAGACCGGCCGACGCGCCCGCCGACGTCAGGATCTGCCCGTTGTCGGTGAACAACGCGTCCGCGTCGACGTCGACGGCCGGGTGGCGGCGGGCGAGCTCGTCGGTGGCGAGCCAGTGCGTGGTCGCCCGCTGCCCGTCGAGCAGGCCGGCCTCGGCGAGGGTGAACGCGCCGACGCAGATCGACGCCACCCGCGTGCCCCGGGCCACCGCGGCGCGCAGTGCTTCCGCGACCGCGGGCGGTGTCGGGCGGGCGGGATCGTTGCGGCCCGGGACGACGACCAGGTCCGCCCGGCCCACCTCGGCCAGCCCGGCGCCGACGCCGATGCGCAGCGGGCCGGCGTCGACCATCGGCTCCGGCCCGGCCACGACGATCCGGTAGCCCGGGCGCCCGTCCGGCAGCCGGACGCGCCCGAGCGTCTCGACCGGCGTGGCCAGATCGAACGCGATCACGTCGTCGAGGGCGAGCACCACAACCGTGTACATGCCCCGAAAGTACCGCACCGAGCACGTGGCGAGATCCAGGCGAAGTTTGTCGTGATAGCCAGTGGCCGGAGACGCCGGGAGTGCGCAGCATGGCAGTGATCACCCCGGCGAAAGGATCACCATGCCCCACCCGCGAGCCCAGTTCGTGCTCTTCGACGGCTTCGACCCGCTCGACGCCGTCGCGCCGTACGAGGTCCTCTCCGCCGGGCGCGAGTTCCTGGGCGGCGCGCTCGACATCGGGTTCGTTTCCGCCGAGGGACCCCGCGACGTCGTCTCCGGCACCCCCGGCATCACGCTCACCGCCACCGCGGCGCTGGATCCGGCCGCCCCCGGCTACGTCGTGGTGCCCGGCGCGGCCGGCCCGGTCGACGGCGACCCGGACGAGGTCGACACCGTCCCCGTGCTGCTCGCCCGGTTCGCGGCGAGCGCCGCGGCCCCGCTGCTGCGCGAGTGCCTGGACAACGCCGCCGTCACCGTCGCGGCGGTCTGCGGCGGGTCGCTGGCGCTGGCCATGGCCGGGCTGCTGGAGGGCCGCGCGGCGACCACGCACGTCCTCGGCGTCGACCTGCTCGCGGCGGCCGGGGTCACCGCGGTGCGCGCCCGCGTCGTCGACGACGGCGACCTCGTCACGGCCGGCGGCGTCACCTCCGGCCTCGACCTCGGGCTCTACCTGCTCGAACGCGACTTCGGGCCGCGGATCGCGCACGCCGTCGAGGAGCTGTTCGAGTACGAACGCCGGGGCACCACGTGGAAGAACAGCGGGCTCGCCGCCGTGACGGGAGCCGCGTGATGGCCGGCATCACCGGAACCTGGCACCTGCGCATGAAGACGCCGATCGGCACCATCGACGCCGACTACCGGTTCACCGAGGCCGACGGCGGCGTCCGCGGCACGGCCGTCGGAGCGGGCGAGGAAACCACGCTGGAGAACGTCGTCCGCACCACGACGGCGGACGGCGAGCGCGTCACGTGGCAGCAGCGGATCACCCGGCCGATGCGGCTGAACCTCGCGTACGACGTCACGGTCACCGGCGACACCCTCGCCGGGCACTCCCGCGCGGGACGCCTCCCCCGCACCGCCGTCACCGGCGAACGGGCGGGCGTGTGAAGGCGTTCCTGCTGTCCGTGCACGTCCTGGCCGCGATCCTCGCCATCGGGCCGGTCGCCGTCGCCGCGAGCATGTTCCCGGCCGCGGCCCGCGCCGCCCACCTGGCGCCGGACGACCTCCGCAAGAACGCCGTTCCCGGCGTGCTGAACCGGATCACGCGCGTCTACGCGGTCATCGGGATCTTCGTGCCGGTCTTCGGCGTCGCCACCGGGGCCGCCCTCGGCGTGCTCGGCGACGCCTGGCTGATCGTCTCGATGGTGCTCACCGCGGTCGCCGCCGTCTTGCTGGTCGCGGTGATTCTGCCGGGGCAGCACCGGGTTCTCGGCACCGGCGACCCGGACCGGCGCCTGGCGATGTCCACCGGGCTCTTCAACCTGCTGTGGGCGGTGGTGGTCGTCCTGATGATCGTCCGGCCCGGCTCGACGACCGGAGCCGGCCGATGAGCCCACGCCGCGTCCTGCACGTCCTCGGCACGGCCGAGCTCACCACCCTGGCGCTCCTGCTGCTCAACCTGGTCACCGTCCACCACCGGACGGTCTCCGGCGTCCTCGGTCCGGTGCACGGCCTGGCCTACACCGCCACGATCATCGCGGCGGTGCTCCTGGCCCGGGGCCGGAACCGGGTCTGGCTGCGCGCTCTCGTCCCCGGGATCGGCGGGCTGCTGGCCGCCCGCGCGCTCGCACCCTCAGGACACGGCGGGCGCTGGGCGTGGCTGTCCGGCCGGCGCCGCGGTCGCCGCGTTCAGCAGGGTGAGCGCCGCCTGTGAGGACGAGCCCGGTTCGGCGGTGACGACCACGAGCGTCTGCTCCGGGGCGTGCGCCGGGGTCAGGGTCTGCTGGTGCACCGTCAGCTCGCCGACGAGCGGGTGCCGCATCGGGTACTCGGTCGCCGCGCAGGCGAGGACCCGGTGGTCGGCCCACAGCGCGGCGAACTCGGTGCTGCCGGTGACCAGCTCGCCGATCACCGTGCTCAGCAGCCGGTCGTCGGGGTGGCGGCCGGCGGTCAGCCGCAGGTTGCCGACCACCGCGCGCGCCTTGTCCGTCCACTGTGGATAGAGGTCGCGGGTGTGGGCGTCGAGGAACACCAGGCGCGCCATGTTCGGGCGGCCGGCCGGGCGGGCCGGGGCGCCGAAGTCGAGGTGCCCGGCGAAGAACGCGTGCCCGAGCCGGTTCCACGCCAGCACGTCGGTGCGCCGGCCCAGCAGGATCGCCGGCACGTCCCCGAGCCCCGCCAGCAGTTGCGCGGTGACCGCGTCGACGCGCTCGGCCGGCGGGCGCTTCGCGGCGCGGTGGCGCGCGGGCCGGGCGAGCACCCGCAGGTGCTCGTGCTCGTCGTGGCCGAGCTGGAGCGCGCGGGCGATGCTGTCGATCACCGCGTCGGAGGCGTTGCCCGACTGGCCCTGCTCGAGCCGGACGTAGTAGGACGCGCTCACGCCGGCGAGGCTCGCGACTTCCTCGCGGCGCAGACCGGGTACGCGGCGCCGCTCGCCGTAGGTGGGCAGGCCGACGTCCTCCGGCCGCACCCGCGCGCGGCAGGCCTGCAGGTACTCGGCCAGCGGTCCTTGATCACCCATGCCCCCAGTATGCGACGGCTTCGGCCGGCGAACCTGCCACCGCGAGGGGTAGGAAACCCGCGGTCTGGCCGCGGTGCCCGGCCCGCCCCACCCTGGACGAAGCCGCTTCCCGCACCAGTCCAGGAGGACTTCACCCCATGACCGAACCGGTTCTCGCGCTCGACCCGGCATCCTTCGCGTTCACCCGGCGGGTGTGGGTGCCCGCTGCTCCGCAAGTGGTCTACGACCTGGTCAGCGACGTGGCCAAGATCGAGCTGTGGAGCCCGACGGCGTCACGCGTGCGCTACGACGAAGGCGACGGCCCGACACCGGGAGCGTGGTTCGGCGGCCACAACCGCCGCGGCGAACGCGAATGGGCCAGCCGTTCCCAGGTCCTCACGGCCGAGGCGCCCACCGAGTTCGCGTTCGTCGTCGGCGGCCTCGACGACGGCATCGTGCGCTGGCGCTGGCTCATCACCGGCGACGGCCCCGGCTCGGTTGTGACCCAGACGTGGGACCTGGTGCGGATGGATCCCGTACTGGGTTCGGACGCGCGCGAGGTGACCGAGCTCCGGAACGAGATGGCCGCGAGTGCGGAGCAGACTCTGCTCGCCCTGAGCCGGTGGCTGCACGAACACCGGCTGAAGGGCACCTTCAGCGCGCCGGTGGCCGATAGCCCGAGCGGGTCCTGACCGGACGGGGCTCACCTGGCGGAGGTAAGCCCTCGGCGGGGGTGGCACGGGCCGGCACCGGCAGGAGAGCCAGTTCCGGCCAGCCGTCCCCGGGCATCGTCGTGATCAGCACGCGCGGCGTCTCGGCGAGAGCGGCCGGCCATTCGCGTTGGATCTTCGGGATCAGCGGCGACTTCAGGTGCTGCTCGACGCCGTCCTCGCGGTGCCCCTCCAGCAGGAAGAAGACGCCCGGCTCGTCGACGCTGCGCGCCCACCAGAACCAGAGGTTGCTCTCCTCGGCCCGCGTCGCGCGGGTGAACTCGCCGACGAGGTCGAGCCATCGGCCGGCCCATTCTTCGCGCACGGTGAAGCGGATGACGACGACCTGCATCAGCGGCCACTCCGTTCGTGTTGCGGGGCGGTCCAGCGGTCCAGCACCGCGGCCCACTCTCCCACCTCGACGTCGCCCGCCCAGGCGACGTAGCCGTCCGGACGCACCAGCAGCCCCGGCCCGTCGTCGGTGCGGTGCACCACCGGCACCGGCGCGGACACCGGCCCGGCGTCCCGGGCCGCCACGAGCACGAATCCGCCGTGGCGCAAGGATTCCGGCAATCTCCCCTCCCGCACCGGGAGGTCGCCCGCGGGGGTTCCGGTCAGCGGGTGCTCGGCCGGCGCGCGCCGGTAGCGGATCCCCGTCCCGGTGAACATCCCGGCGGCCTTGCGGGAAAACCGGCCACTGCGCAAAAGCGCGCCGATCACGTGGTTGCGGAGCATCCGCAACGGCCACGCCCGCAGCGTCATCATCCGGATCGTGGCCCCGCTCGTGCGCAGCACCAGCCGGCCGACCGGGTGCCGTTCCGCCTGGTAGGTGTCGAGGACCGCGGGATCGGCGCCGTCGAGGACGGCGGCCAGCTTCCAGCCGAGGTTGGCCGCGTCCTGGATGCCGGTGTTCATGCCCTGGCCGCCCGCCGGCGAATGCACGTGCGCGGCGTCGCCGGCGAAGAACACGCGACCCGAGCGGTAAGCGCCGATCTGGCGTTCGTCGCTGCGGAACTGCGAGATCCACCGGGTCTCGCCCATGCCGAAGTCGGTGCCCATCGTCCGCCGGAGGATGTCGCGCACCAGCGCGGGCTCCGCACGGAAGCCCACGTCGCCTTCGTGCCGGCGGTGCCAGGCGATGACGCGGAACCACCCGTCGCCGAAGGGCGCGAGGAACGCGAAGCTGTCCTTGACCGCGTCCACGGTGATGACCGTGGCGGGCGGGTCCGCGAGCCGCACGTCGGCGAGCATGATCGAGGTCAGCAGCACGGTACCCGGGAACCGCGTGCCGGTCAGCCGCCGGACGGTGCTGTGCGCGCCGTCGGCCGCGACCACGTAGGACGCCTTCCACGCCCCGGCGCCGGCGTGGACCACGACGCCGTCGTCCCGCTGGTCGAGGCCGGTGACGGCGGTGCCGCGCACGATCCGCGCGCCCTGGCCCCGCGCGTACTCCTCCAGCAGCGAGTCGACGTTGCGCTGCGGCGTGACCAGCAGGAACGGGAAGCGCGACGGCAGCCGGGTGAGGTCGAGGCCCGCGCTCTTCCACAGGCTCAGGCTGCCCGCGCGCGTCCCCGTGGCGACCAGGTCGTCGGCGAGCCCCCGGGTGTCCAGGACCTCCAGCGTCCGCGCGTGGGTCCCGAACGCCCGGCTGAGCGGCGACGCCTCGGCGTGCTTCTCGACGACCACGACCGACCGGCCGGCCAGGGCCAGCTCCCCGGCCAGCAGGCAGCCGGTCGGGCCGGCGCCGACCACGACGACATCCACGGTGTCCACGCCGAACCTCCTAAGTCAACAACGGTTGACTTAAGACGGTACGAGGGCCGGCGCGCCAAGTCAACCGTCGGTGACTTATCCTGCGGAGGTGACTCCGCCCCGCCGCCGCTCCGCCCCCGCCACCCGCGCCGCGATCCTCGAAGCGGCCCGGACCCGGTTCGGCGCCCAGGGGTTCGACCGGGTGCGCCTGCGCGACGTCGCCGCGGACGTCGGCGTCGACCCGGCGATGGTCATCCGCTACTTCGGCACCAAGGAAGGCCTCTTCGCAGCGGCCGCGGAGTTCACGCTGGACCTGCCCGACCTCACCGGGGTGGGCGCGGACGACCTCGCGCACGTGCTGATGCCGCGGTTCTTCGGCGTCTGGGAGGACGACGCCGGGTTCCTGTCCCTGCTGCGCGCGGCGACGACCAGCGAGGCGGCCGCGGCGAAGATGCTGGAGCTGTTCACCGGCCAGGTCGCCCCGGCCGTGGCCGCCGTCGTGGCCGACCGCGCGCCCGAGCGCGCCGCGCTCCTCGGCTCCCAGATCCTCGGCCTGGCCGTCTCGCGCTACGTGCTGAAAGTGCCGCCCCTGGCGGAGATGGGACGTGCCGAGCTCGAAGCCTGGGTCGCCCCGGTCATCCGGCACTACCTCACCAGTCCGGTGGCCGTCGAGAGCAGCTGAGCGAGAAAACCCTTGCCCGGCCGCGGCTCCGGCCGTGCGGACCGGACATAGCCCACGTACGGGGATCTTTCGTGTGCGCCCGCGTACGGCCCCGGAAGAGGGGTACCCGAGAAGACATTCGACATTCGGGTGAGGAGTTCTGATGGCTCAGACGGTCGGCGACTACCTGCTCCAGCGCTTGCGTGAGTGGGGCGTGGAGCAGGTCTTCGCCTATCCGGGCGACGGGATCAACGGCCTGGTCGCCTCGTTCGGGAAAGCGGACAACCAGCCACGCTTCGTGCAAGCGCGGCACGAGGAGATGGCCGCCTTCGCGGCGGTCGGCTACGCGAAGTTCAGCGGCAAGGTCGGCGTCTGCATGGCCACCTCGGGTCCCGGCGCGATCCACCTGCTCAACGGGCTCTACGACGCGAAGCTCGACCACGTCCCGGTCGTGGCGATCGTCGGGCAGACCGCGCGCAGCGCGATGGGCGGCAGCTACCAGCAGGAGGTCGACCTGCAGGCGCTCTACAAGGACGTCGCGAGCGAGTACCTCGTCGAGGTCAACGTCGCCGAGCAGCTGCCCAACGCCCTCGACCGGGCGATCCGCACGGCCGAGTCGTCCCGCTGCCCGACCGCGCTGATCATTCCCGCCGACCTGCAGGAAGAGCCGTACGAACCGCCGAAGCACGCGTTCAAGCAGGTGCCCTCCAGCCCGCCGGGCACGGCGTGGTCGAGCCCGGTGCCGCCCGAGGGCGACCTCGACGCCGCGGCCGAGGTGCTCAACGCCGGCGAGAAGGTCGCCATCCTGGTCGGGCAGGGCGCGCGCGGCGCGGCCGAAGAGGTCCGGCAGCTCGCCGAGGTCACCGGCGCGGGGGTGGCGAAAGCGTTGCTGGGCAAGGACGTCCTGTCCGACGAGCTGCCGTACGTGACCGGCTCGATCGGGCTGCTCGGCACCCGGCCCAGCTACGAGCTCATGCGCGACTGCGACACGCTGCTGATCGTCGGCTCGAACTTCCCGTACAGCCAGTTCCTGCCCGACTTCGGCCAGGCCCGCGCCGTGCAGATCGACCTGGACGGCCGGTTCATCGGGATGCGCTACCCGACCGAGGTCAACCTCGTCGGCGACAGCGCGGCCACCCTGCGCGCGCTGCTGCCCAAGCTCACGAGCAAGCCGGACCGGTCGTGGCGCGAGACGATCGAGAAGAACGTCGCGTCCTGGTGGGACACCGTCGAGAAGGAAGCCGCGGTCGACGCCGACCCGGTGAACCCGATGGCGATCGTGTCCGAGCTGTCGAAGCGGATCCCGGAGAACGCCATCGTCACCGCGGACTCCGGGTCCTCCACCAACTGGTACGCCCGCAACCTGCGCATCCGCGGCGACATCCGCGGTTCGCTGTCGGGCACCCTCGCCACCATGGGCCCGGGCGTGCCGTACGCCATCGGCGCGAAGTTCGCCCACCCCGACCGGCCGGTGATCGCCCTGGTCGGGGACGGCGCCATGCAGATGAACGGCCTCGCCGAGCTGATCACCATCGCGCGCTACCAGAGCCTGTGGACCAACCCGACCTGCGTCATCTGCGTCTTCCACAACAACGACCTCAACCAGGTCACCTGGGAGCTGCGCGCGATGGGTGGCGCGCCGAAGTTCGAGGAGTCCCAGAGCCTCCCGGACGTCGACTACGCCGGCTTCGCGCTCTCGCTCGGGCTCGCGGCCGTCACCGTCGACAAGCCGGACCAGCTCGCTTCGGCGTGGGACACCGTGCTCGGCGCGGGAAAGGCGGCCGTGCTCGACGTCCGCTGCGACCCCGAGGTGCCGCCGATCCCGCCGCACGCGACGTTCGAGCAGGTGAAGTCGGCCGCCCAGGCGGTGCTGAAGGGTGACCCGGACGCGTTCCACCTCGTCGCGCAGGGGGTCAAGACGAAGCTGCAGGAGTTCCTGCCCGGCGGGAAGAGCTGATGACCCGGCAGCCGCCCGCGGTCGACCGGGTCCGGGCGGCCGCTGACGTCGAGCTCTACGTCAGCGGTGCCGGGCTCTCGATCGGCGCCGCCGCGCTCGGGGTCGCCGTCGCACGCCGGAGGACACGATGAGGGCCCGGCAGGTCGCGGCAGCGCGGGCCGTGTGGGGCGGGATGCTTCTGGCCGCCTCCCGATCGGTGTGCCGGGAGCGGCGGGAACTGGCGGCGGTGGGCACCGCGCTGGGCGCGCGGCACCTGGCCCAGGCCGCCGTCACGCTGCGGAGTCCGCACGGCTTCGTGGCCCGGTGGGCGTGGACCGCCGATGCCGCGCACAGCGTGAGCATGCTCGCGCTGGCCGGCCTCGCACCGCGGTGGCGGCGCCTCGCCCTGACCAGCGCGGCCGGCGCCGGCGCGTGGGCCTACGCCGCCCGCAAGGCTCGGTAGAAAGCAGAAAGGAAAGCCCGTGGCAGACACCAAGAAGCAGGACCAGGTCGTCGTGGTGACCGGGGCCAGCGGCGGCATCGGGCGCGCCGTGGCCCGCGCGTTCGGGGCCAGGCAAGCGCGCGTCGCCCTGCTCGCCCGCGGCGAAAAAGGCCTGAAAGCAGCCGCCGACGACGTCCGCGTCGCCGGGGGCACCGCCCTCGCGATCCCCACCGACGTCGCCGACGCCGGCCAGGTCGAAGCCGCGGCCGACCGGGTCGAGCGGGAACTCGGCCCGATCGACGTGTGGGTGAACGTCGCGTTCACCTCGGTCTTCGCGCGCTTCGCCGACATCCGGCCGGAGGAGTTCCGCCGCGTCACCGAAGTCAGCTACCTCGGCTACGTCTACGGCACCATGGCCGCCCTGAAGCGCATGAAACCGCGCGATCGCGGCGCGGTCGTGCAGGTCGGCTCGGCGCTGGCCTACCGCGGGATTCCGTTGCAGAGCGCCTACTGCGGCGCGAAGCACGCCGTCCAGGGCTTCCACGAGTCGCTGCGCTGCGAGCTGCTGTCCGAGCGCAGCGGCGTGCACGTGACGATGGTGCAGATGCCCGCGGTCAACACCCCGCAGTTCTCGTGGGTGCTGTCCCGCCTGCCGCACCACGCCCAGCCGGTGCCGCCGATCTACCAGCCCGAGGTCGCCGCCCGCGCGGTCGTGCACGCCGCGGACCACCCGCGGCGGCGTGAGTACTGGGTCGGCGGGAGCACGGTCGGCACGCTCATCGCCAACGCCGTCGCGCCCGGCATCCTCGACCGCTACCTCGCGAAGACCGGCCTGAGGTCCCAGCAGACCCCCGACCCGAAACCGGCGGATCAGCCGGCCAACCTGTGGAAACCGGCCGACGGCGCGGACGGGCACGACTTCGGCGCCCACGGCGAGTTCGACGGCAAGTCCACCCCGCGCAGCCTCCAGCTGTGGGCGAGCCGGCACCACGGCCTGCTCGCCGGCTGCGGCGGCGCGGCCGTCGCCGCCGGTCTCGGATTGTGGCGCCGAGCCCGGTCATGAGCGGCTGGCACGACTTCCCGCCGCACGTCCTGCGCGAGTACGCCCTCCTGGCCGACGGCGAACGCGGCGCGCTCTGCGGGCCCCGCGGCGACATCGCCTGGCTGTGCGCGCCCGGCTGGGCCGACAGCGCCGTCCTCTCCTCGCTGATCGGCGGGCGGGGCAGCTACTCGATCAGCCCCGCCGGCCCGTGCGTCTGGGGTGGCCACTACGAGCCCGGCACGTTGATCTGGCGCAACCGGTGGGTCGGCACGAGCACCGAAGTGGAGTGCCGCGACGCGCTCGCCTACCCGGCCGACCCCGGGCGAGTCGTGCTGCTGCGGCGCATCGAAGCCGTCGAGCGTGCCGTCGCCCTGCGCGTCCAGCTCGATCTCCGCGGCGCGTTCGGCCGTGACCCGATGCGCGACCTGTCCCTCGAGGACGGCGTCTGGACCGCGTGGACCGGCGAGCTGCGGATCCGCTGGACCGGTGCCGCGGACGCCCGGCCCGACGACGAAGGCCGGCTGCTCCTCGACCTGACCGTGCCCGGCGGCGCACGCCACGACTTCGTCCTGGAGATCAGCGGCCGGCCGCTGCCGCGTCCCGCCGACGCCGACGAGCTGTGGGCCGCCACCGAACACACCTGGCACCAGGCGGTTCCGCCACTCGACGGCACGGTCGCCCCACGCGACGCCCGCCACGCCTGTGCCGTGCTCCGCGGCCTCACGACCGCCCGTGGCGGCATGGTCGCGGCCGCCACCCTCGGCCTGCCCGAACGCGCCGAAGCCGGCCGCAACTACGACTACCGCTACGTGTGGCTGCGCGACCAGTGCTACGCCGGTCTCGCCGCGTCGGTCGCCGAGCCGCACCCGCTGCTCGACGACGCCGTCGCCTTCACCACCGCCCGCGTGCTCGACCACGGCGACAAGCTCCTGCCCGCCTACCGCACCGACGGCACTCCGCCGCCCGGCGAAACCGCCCTCGGCCTGCCCGGCTACCCCGGCGGGCACCCGGTGACCGGCAACCACGTCACCGGCCAGTTCCAGCTCGACACCGTCGGCGAACTCCTGCAGCTGTACGCGGCCGCCGCCCGCCACGACCGCCTCACGCCGGACACCGCACGGGCGATCGACGTCTGCGCCGACCTGGTCACCCGGCGCTGGGACCAGCCCGAGGCCGGGGTGTGGGAGCTGGAGGACGACTGGTGGACCCACTCCCGCCTGACCTGCGTCGCCGGGCTGCGCGCGATCGCCCCGCACCACACCGCGCGCCGCGCCGCCGAGCTGTCCGGCCTCGCGGACCGGCTGCTCGCCGAAACGACCCGGCGCTGCATCGACCACCGCGGCGCCTGGCAACGCAGTCCCGGCCGCACCGGCACCGACGCCGCGCTGCTCCTGCCCCCGGTCCGCGGCGCGCTCCCGGCCACCGACCCCCGCACGACCGCCACCCTCGACGCCGTCCGCACCGACCTCTGCCAGGACGGCTACGTCTACCGCTTCGCGCCCGACAACCGGCCCCTCGGCGACGCCGAAGGCGCCTTCCTCCTGTGCGGCTTCATCTTGTCCCTCGCCCACCGGCACCAAGGCGACCAGGCCGAAGCCTTCCGCTGGTTCGAACGCACGCGCGCCGCCTGCGGTCCGCCCGGCCTGCTGGCCGAGGAGTACGACGTCCGCCAGCGGCAGCTGCGCGGAAACCTGCCCCAGGCCTTCGTCCACGCCATGCTGCTGGAAGCCGCGCACCGGCTCGCTTGACGGCTACCGCGGTCGCGCGGCCGGCACGGGATCACGGCCGGGTGCCGCGACGCCGTCGAGCGCGGCCGGCAGCGTCGGGTACAAGGCGAGCACTCCGGTCAGGCGGGTCAGTTCCAATGGCCGCCGGACGATCTCGTCGGCCACCACGACGCGGACCTTGTCGCGCCCCAGGGCCCGGTGGATCCGGACCAGCTCGCCCATGCCCGCCGACGACAGGAACTCCACGAGCGTCAGGTCGACCACCAGCACGTCCGGTGCGGCCCCGACGGCGCGGCCGGCCAGCGCGCGCACCTGGGGAGCCAGGGCGATGTCGAACACCCCGGCGATCTCCAGCACCGCCGCTCGCCCCTCGTTCGAGAGCGTGACCGCTCCCGTCCGGTTCGAAACGAAAACGGTTTGGCCGTCCCAGGTCACCTTCGGTTCCGTCACGTCCCACCGTCTCCTGTCCGTCAGGCCGACACGTCCCCGCCTCGCCGGTCGACGGTACCGAACGAGCCCGCCGGGAAAACATGGACCAGCTGTGCGGGCCCGGCACGTCGCCAGGGGCCC